>CAZLGY010000060.1:0-7563 GCA_964559165.1 uncultured Chryseobacterium sp. | reverse complement strand
TGAAAGTAAAATAAAAAAATCAAAGAACAATGTTTACAGCTGAAACCCAGGTAAGGGTGCGATATGCGGAAACAGATCAGATGAATGTGGTGTATCATGGGAACTATGCGCAATATTTTGAGGTGGGAAGAGTGGAGGCGCTGCGCGCATTGGGGTTCCCGTACAGGAGGCTCGAGGATGAGGGCATCCTGCTGCCCGTCCACGAGCTCTGGTTGCGTTACCACGCACCGGCCCATTACGATGATGAATTGCTGCTGCAGACCACGATCATCGCAATGCCCGAGGCTCGTATCCGGTTCCGCTATGAACTCCGTGCCACCGATGGTGGCCTGCTGACGGAAGCCACCACCACGTTGGTGTTCGTTGATCGCGGTACGGGTCGACCCATGCGCGCGCCTGCCGCCCTTGTGGCCGCGCTCGTACCGTATTTCCAGGCCTGAGTTCAAGTGCCGGCAGAAACCGACATGCCACGCTGGCGCCAACCTTGCATCGTGCATGGGGCGATCGACCGCGGCAGTTCCACGACCAGTTCACAGACAGCGTGGAAAACGGATGCACGGATGCGGCCGCCAGCACGTTCCACATCAAGGCGAAGATGTTGGTACTGCGCGTGCGGACAAAGCACCCGCGCGGTGGTCATTCGCCAGCGGTCCTCCGAGGGGGCGGCTTGTATCGCCAGTCGTGCCGCTTCGCCATAGGCCTGCACCAGCCCACCCTTGCCCAGCAACGTGCCGCCGAAATAACGCACCACCACCACCGCCGTATCCGTGAGCCCCGCCGCGATCAACTGCCGCAGGATGGGTCTGCCGGCAGTACCCGATGGCTCACCATCATCGTTCGATCGTTGCTCTGCACCGTCCTCCCCGAGAACCAAGGCATGGCAGAAGTGTCGCGCGCCCGGATGCTCCTTGCGAAGGGCAGCCACCAGCTCCTTCACCCCAGATAACGAGGTGGCCGGATGGGCGAGCCCGATGAACCTGCTCGCCCTGTCGCGGAACTGTCCCTGACCCATGCCCGTCACCACACGGTAGCGATCGGCATCGTTCATCCTGCCTGCAGGATCAGCATCATGGCAAGCACCGCACACACCACGCCCATCCATTGAACACGGCTCAACCGCTCCCGGAAGACCGCCATGCTCGCAGCTGTCCCGAACAGGATCACACCGATGTTCATCAGCGGGAAAACGCTGCTTGCTGCAAGCCCGCTGCGCGCAAGCGCACCAACGATGAAGTAGAGCGAGGCGTAGTTGATCGATCCGAGCAGCAAGCCCCCCAGCAGTACCCGCGGGCGTCCGAGTTCTCCCCGTTCGCCCGATACCAGCACGCGGATCAGCCCGAACACGCCGGCAACACCGAAGACCAGCGTGGGGAAGACCGCCTCCGTTCCAGGCTTGAGGTGCATGCGCTGGGTATGGTTCAGCACGATATCGATGGCAGCATTGCCCAAGAACAGCAACAGTGGCACCAGCCAGGATCCACGTGCACCCTCCGTGCCACGGGGCCAGGATGAAAGCACCACACCCGCCAGTGCAAGCGCGATGCCCGCCCAGCCGAGCGGCCCCGGCGTTTCATCATAGAACACAACGGATGCGGCCACCGTGAGCACCAGGCTCATCTTGCTCGCCACCGATGTCGCAGCCACCCCCGCCAATTGCGTGCTGATCCCGGTGAGGTAGAAGAGCGCGATGAACAGGATGCCCAACACCAGCGCGGGCGTCACCAGGTGGTCAAGCGCTCCGGCCTCCCACGCCGGTGCCACGATCGTTCCGCAGGCAAGTGCCACGAAATAGTTGATGACGATGGTGGGAAGCAAGGGCACACCGCGTCGGTGGAACACCTTGAAAAGGAGGAATAGCAGCGCCATGCAGAAGGCTGCGGCCAGGATCAGCACCATGGGTCGGGAAGTGTCGCCTTTTCGGGCCGGCGAAGTTCAGTGGAACGGACGAACGTGGAAATGCGATCCGCCCCCACGACCGAAGTCCCTGCGGGGATGCCACGGACGGTCGGGGCCGATGTGCCTGAACCCAAGGTCAAGGGGGCCTCCATCACCCGCGCCTCATCCCATGAGCCGCTTTCGAAGAACGCCTCGTGCAGTCGTGCGCCCCCCTCCACCAGCAGGGAGCGCAGTCCTCTTTCATGCAGTTCACGCAGCACGTGCGGCAATGGGTCGGTCCCGATGGGCAGCAGGACCTGTTCGACGGCCACATCAGACCTGCGCACGTTGGTGAACAACAGAGTGGGTGCGCCGTCCGTGAACAGCCTGGAGTCGGCGGGGGCGACGCCCGACCGGTCCAGCACCACCCGCAGTGGTGAACGGCCTGCCACATGCCGCACAGTGAGGCTCGGGTCGTCACGCAACACCGTGGTGCCGCCCACCATGATGGCCTGCTCCTCGCTCCGCCAACGATGCACCAGCACATTACCGGCTCCGTGGCTGATCGGAGTGCCTGCGCGCGCTGTGCGACCGCTGCGGTCAATGAACCCGTCGGCTGAACGAGCCCACTTCAGGATCACGTAGGGCCTGTGTTCGGTCACACTGGTGAGGAAACGCCGGTTCATCCAGCGGGCCTCCGCCTCCAGGACACCGAGGTGCACATCTATGCCGGCGGCACGCAGACGGGAGATGCCCTTTCCTGCGACGGCCGGGAACGGGTCCTCGTGGCCCACAACAACGGTGCGGACCCCCCGCGCAATGATCAGGTCCGCACAGGGAGGGGTGCGACCATGGTGCGCACAGGGTTCAAGGTTCACATGGAGAACGGCATCCCCCGGTACCGGCCCGTTCCCGAACGCCTGCAGGCAGTTCGCCTCCGCGTGGCCCGAACCCGGACGTGCATGCCAGCCCTCGGCCAGCACACGGTCCCCTTGCACAAGTAGGGATCCCACAAGCGGGTTCGGAGCAGCACTGGAGGCACCCTTCCGGGCCAATTGCAGGCAACGCGCCATCCAGCGCTCATGGTTCATATCGTTCTCCATGGCACGCTGCAAAGGTGGATGATCCCGATCACCAGGGATCGCCGGGCTTCCGCAGGGCGAAGGCACGGGACCTACTTTTGTACGATGCGCATTGTGGACAATCGGGTGCACTCCGTGCTGGACGCCTATGTCGATCGCCTTTCACACCGCTATGGGCGGCAGGAGGCCATGGCGATGGCACGTATCGTGTTCGATGAACGCCTCGGCTGGGACCGTGCCCGGTTGGACCTGCACCGGGAGCATGCGCTCAGTGAGTCGGAGCTCCTCAAGGTCTACCTGCCGATCAGCCGGCTCGCATCGGGTGAACCCTTGCAGTATGTGCTGGGCCGCGTGCGCTTCCATGGATTGGACCTTTCCGTGGCACCCGGCGTTCTCATTCCCCGGCCGGAAACGGAAGAGCTTGTGGAGCTTATCCTGGGATCGGGTATCCAACCCGCCTGCATCGTGGACATCGGAACCGGCAGTGGCGCCATCGCGCTCGCGCTCAAACGTCACTTCGGTTCTGCGCGCGTGGTGGGCGTCGATGTGTCCCCGATCGCTCTTCAACAAGCCACGGCCAACGCTGCTGCACTGGGGATCGACGTGGAATGGGTGCAGGCGGATGTCCTCTCCGAGGGGTTCGCCCTTCCCGCGGAATGCGACCTGGTGGTGAGCAATCCACCCTACATCCCTTTATCAGAGCGCGATACGCTGGACGATCCTGTCAAGGACCATGAGCCCGCGCAGGCCTTGTTCGTGCCGGATGATGATCCGGTCCTGTTCCATCGCGTCATTGCCGCGAAGGCATCGGAAGGTTGCCGGACCCTTTGGTTCGAAACACATCGCGACCATGCCGTTCAGGCCGCCGAGCTGCTTGGCGCAATGGGATGGAAGGCCCCCCGGGTGCTGAAGGATATCAGTGGCGCTGACAGGTTCATAACGGCAACACGATGAGGTGGACCGCATCCGTGCTCCTGCTGCTTCTCCTGGACGGGGATGTTCAGGCGTATGCGGACACCCTCCAGTCCACCACGCCCACCCCACCTTACAAGATGCTGCTCAACCTCGATGCCCGTCGCACGTTCGTCGACGCCGCACCAGTGCGCTTCTACGGGTTGCGGATCGGGGCGCGTCGCGGGCGTGACGTGCTCACCGTAGGCCTGTATGGTCTCGGCGATCCCTACGAGCGTGAGGATGTCCTCCTCGACGATGTCGGCGTTCGGGATGTCCGGACGCGCTTCGATTTCTTTTCCTTCGGTTATGAGCGCATCCTTTACGACAGCGAACGATGGGAGATCGGCGTTCCGGTCAACATCGGTCTCGGTAACTACCGCACCAGCTATCGGGACAGCACCATGGCGGTCTGGCGCCCCTACAGCAGCAACGAACTGGTACCTGTTGAGGCAGGGGTGCAGGTGGACTACAAGCTCTTCTGGTGGTCCTTCGTGGGCGTGGGTGGAGGATATCGCTTCGTGCTTGCGGAGGATCCCGTAGTTAGCACGGCCTTGAGCGATCTCACCTATTATGTCAAATTCGGGATACGTTTCGGCCAGATCGTCAAGCGCACCCGCGATTCCTTACGCAAGCCACATGGAACGAACTGAGGCCATGCGCCGGATGGCTGCATTGTGCAGCGAGATCAACGAGCATGATCACCGGTATTACGTGCTCGCCTCACCGGTCATCACGGACCTGGAGTACGATATGCTGGTAAAGGAGCTGGAGGCTTTGGAGCGGACATTCCCCGACCTGCAGCGTCCGGACAGTCCCACGCAGCGTGTGGGTGGTGACATCACCAGGAATTTCCCGACCGTGGCTCACCGGCAGCCCATGCTTTCGCTGTCCAATTCATACAGCAGGGAGGAGGTGGGCGAATTCGTGGAGCGCATCCGGCGTGAGATCGGGGAGGTCAGGTTCGTCATGGAACTGAAGTATGATGGCGTGGCCATCAGCATCACCTATGAGCAGGGCGTGCTCGTCCGTGCGCTCACGCGGGGCGACGGTGAGCGGGGAGAGGAGGTCACCGCCAATATCCGCACGGTGCGCTCCATCCCGCTGAGGTTGCAGGGGGAGGGATATCCAGCCCTGTTCGATGTCCGCGGGGAGGTGGTCTTCACCCGCGCCCGGTTCGACCAGCTCAACGAGCAACGCAGGAGGTTGCCCGGCGTGCGCTGGATTGCTACATCTACGGCATCAATGGTGATGAACTGCCCACCCGCAGCCACCACGATAACATCCTTTCGGCCGGTACCTGGGGCTTTCGTGTTCCCCAACCGGGGCGACGGCTGATCGAACGGGCCACGGATGTCGATGGTATCATGGCCTTCATTGACCATTGGGACAAGGCCCGCAGTGAATTCGAGGTGGCGATAGACGGCATCGTCATCAAGGTGGATGACCTCGCCATACAGGCGGAGCTGGGCATGACGGCCAAGAGCCCCCGGTGGGCGATCGCCTACAAGTTCGCCGCCGAGCAGGCGGTGACGCGCCTCAATGGTGTTTCCTTCCAGGTGGGGCGCACCGGTGCGGTCACGCCTGTTGCCGATCTGGAACCGGTTCTGCTCGCGGGTACCACGGTGAAGCGCGCCAGCCTGCACAACGCGGACCAGATCGCCAAGCTGGACCTGCACATGGGCGATCGCGTGCAGGTGGAGAAGGGTGGGGAGATCATCCCCAAGATCGTGGGTGTGGAGGTGGGCCGGCGGCCACCGGGGGCATCACGGGTGCGATTTCCGGACCAGTGCCCGGAATGTGGTGCCGCCCTCGTCCGGTACGAAGGTGAGGCCCAGCACTATTGTCCCAACGAGCATGGCTGCCCGCCCCAGATCATGCGCCGCATCGAGCATTTCGTGGGCCGAAGGGCCATGGATATCGAGGGGCTGGGTGGTGAGACCGTGGAAGAACTCTACCGCAACGGGCTGGTGCACACGGTGGCCGACCTGTATACGCTGGACCGCGAGCGCCTGCTGGCGTTGGGGGCGGGGTGGGGGGAGCGCAGTGTGCAGCTGGTGCTGGATGGTATCGCTGCCAGCCGCGAGCGACCCTTTGAGCGGGTCCTGTTCGCCATCGGCATCCGCCATGTTGGAGAGACCGTGGCGCGCAAGATCGCCCGGGCCGTGGGCAGCATGGACAGGCTCGCTTCCATGAGCGAGGAGGAACTTGTCCGGCTGGATGAGGTCGGACCCGTTATTGCGCGCAGCATCCTTGATTTCTTCGCTGCCCAAGGCAACCGGGATGTGCTCGAACGCTTGCGTCAGCAGGGACTTTGCTTCGCCTTGGAGACAACGGACGGAGCTGTTCCGGGAGATCGGTTGCGGGGCCTTACGTTCGTTGTTTCAGGTGTTTTCCGGAACTTCAGCCGCGATGGCATCAAGGAGGCCATCGAGCGGAACGGGGGCAAGGTGTCCGGCTCCATCTCAAGCAAGACCAGTTACCTGCTGGCCGGTGCGGATATGGGGCCTGCCAAACGGACGAAGGCTGAAGCGCTCGGGGTACAGGTGCTGGATGAGGATGGATTCATGCGCATGATCGAGGAATGAGACTGTTCGACCGACTGAAGGAGTGGATCGGCTCGCGCCGCCTGCTGCGCGAGCTTCCAGCAGACCGCCGGCCCATTGCGCGGAACATCGCGGCCGCCCGGAAGGTGGGCATCGTATACCTCGTGGAGGATGAGGCGGCACACAACCAGGTGCGCAACTATGTCAAACGGCTCAAGGAGGAACTCGGTATCAGCAGCGTGATGGCGCTCGGATACAGCGAGGAGAAGGCGCTCCCCCATTACCTCCATGCAAAGCTCAACTTCGACGCCATCTGCCAGAAGGACCTCACCTGGTACCGGATACCGGTCGGCAATACGGCGGCCAATTTCATGGCAGAGGAATACGAGGTGCTCATCGACCTCACCCTGCAGGACCGCCTGCCCATCCAGTTCATCATGGCCAGGAGCCGTGCCCGGTTCAAGGTCGGGCGCTGGAGTGAGGACAACAAGCGCATCCTGGACATGATGATCGACATGGCCGGCTCCAGCAGCCTGCCGCAGTTGATCCAGCAGGTCCACCATTACCTGCTCATGGTCAATGCCCGCAACGAACCATCCCTGAATTAACGTCGAACGCCTCATGAACGCATCCTTCCGCGGCCTCGGTGTCGCCCTCGTCACCCCGTTCCGCAGCAATGGCCAGATCGACTATGCCGGACTTGAGAAGCTCATCGAGCACCAGATCTCCGGTGGTGTGGACTATGTGGTGAGCATGGGAACCACGGGCGAAAGCGTCACCCTCACGTCGGCCGAAAAGAAGGAGCTCCTTGCTCAGACCATCGGTTTTGTCCGCAATCGTGTCCCCGTGGTACTGGGGGTGGGGGGCAACAATACGGCCGAGGTCGTTGACATGCTTGGGTCGTTCGATATGGATGGTGTTGACGCCATCCTCAGCGTGAGCCCTTACTACAACAAACCCACCCAGGAGGGGATCTACCAGCATTACAAGGCCATTGCCCAGGTGGCCCTGCGGCCCATCATCCTGTACAATGTTCCCGGCCGCACCGGCAGCAACATGGCCGCGGAGACCACCCTGCGGCTCGCCCGGGACTTCAACAACATCATCGC
>CAZLGY010000059.1:0-17653 GCA_964559165.1 uncultured Chryseobacterium sp. | reverse complement strand
GGGATTCCTTCGGTGGTGCAGGACGGGGTGAACGGCTTCCTGGTCCCAACGGAGGATCCGGTGGCCGTGGCAGGTCGGCTGGAGCAGCTGGCCAGGGATCCGGAACTGCGCAAACGAATGGGAGAGGAGGGCCGCCGCATCTTTCTGCGGGATCTTACGTTGGAAGCGTTTCACCGCAACATGGAGCAGGCGTTGCTCTCCATGTGTTGAACTTAGCATGGAACGATGAGGATACTGGTCACCGGCGGTTCGGGGTTCATCGGCACCAATTTCATGGCCTTTGAGGCCGCCCAGGGCGCCACCCTGCTCAACATCGATTGGAACCCGCCCCTGGATGCGGGTCAGCGCGGTTGGTGGAAGGAGGTCGATATCATGGACCGGGCCGCTGTGCAGGCCGCTTTCGATGCCTTCCAGCCCACCCACGTGGTGCATTTCGCGGCCCGCACCGATACCGACGAGCCCACTGATGTGGACGCCTACCGTCAGAACCATGAGGGCACCCGCATCCTGCTTGACGTTGTGAAGCGCACGCCCTCGGTGGAACGCATCATCGTCACCAGCACCCAGTTCGTTTGTGAAGCGGGCTACCAGCCGAAGCACGACCTGGACTTCAAGCCATTCACCGTCTATGGCGAGTCCAAGCGGCGCACAGAGCTGGTCACCCGCGAGGCAGGCCTCACCTGCAGCTGGACCATCATCCGGCCCACCACCATCTGGGGTCCGTGGAGCCTGCGCTACCGCGATGTCATGTTCAAGGTGATGCGCAAGGGCCTGTACTTCCATCCCGGTCGTGGGCGCGTGATCCGTTCCTATGGCTACGTGGGCAACGTGGTGTGGCAGGTGCACAGGATCCTGACGGTGCCGCGCGATGTGGTTGACCAACGCGTGTTCTATGTGGGCGACCGGCCCTTCGACCTGAAGGCGTGGGTGGAAGTTGTTTCCAGGGAGCTCACCGGGAAGCCGGTGCGCTACATCCCCACCTTCCTCATCCGCGGCATGGCCATCTGCGGTGACCTGCTCAAGGCGGTCGGGCTGCCGTTCCCCATCACCAGCGGGCGCTTCCGCAGCATGACCAGCGACTACATCACGCCCATGGACCGAACCATCGAAGCCTTGGGCGAAGCGCCCTTTAGCATCGAGGCGGGTGTGAAGGAAATGGTGCACTGGTACGACAGCGGCAGTGAGCGCATCCTCAAGCCCACGCGCATCGATGTGCGTGAACCCCGACCGGCCAAGGCATGAACCAGGGCCTGCTGCCGAAGCGTCGGGTGCTCACCACGTGGATCAGCGTGGGGAGTTTCGCAGACCACCTGCGGGTGATCGCTGCCGCGGCTGCCGAACACCGCTCCAGCTATGTGTGCTGCGTGAACGCGCACATGACCGTGGAATGCAGCGATCCCACGTTCGCCGCGGTGGTGGACGGTGCCGATCTGGCCACGGCCGATGGCATGCCCGTGCTCAAGGCGCTGAACAGCTTCCACGGGCTGAAGCAGGAGCGGGTGGCGGGCAACGACCTGATGCCCGCGCTCATCCAACGCTGTGCGCAGGATGGTCTATCGGTCTATTTCTACGGCGGGTCGGAGGAGACGCTCCGGCGCATCGTGGAGCGTGCCGCACGCGAATGGCCGCAGTTGCGCATCGCGGGCACCCATGCGCCACCGTTCGCCCCGCTATCCGCCATGGACATTGAAGCCGAGGCGGCGCGCATCGGCGCAACCGGTGCACAGGTGGTGATGGTCTCCCTGGGGTGCCCCAAACAGGAGCGTTGGATGGCCGCCATGAAGGGTCGGGTGAACGGCGAGCTGCTCGGCCTCGGTGGTGCTTTCCTGCTTTATGCAGGCATCGATACGCGGGCGCCCAAGTGGATGCGCGATCTCTCCCTGGAGTGGGCCTATCGCTTCCTGCTCGAACCGCGCAGGCTTTGGCGCCGTTACCTCGTGACCAATTCGCGCTTCATCGCACTTTACCTGGCCGAGCGGTTGCGGGGTGGACCCAAGCGCTGAGCATGGTGCTACCTGATCCGACGAATATTAAATAATTGTCGACGAACTTGACATCTGGTAGACCGGCCGGTATCTTTGGACCCTAAGACGGAACGAGTTGAGAACGATCATCCCCTTCAATATGGACCGCGACAGCGCCACCACTGAGCGTTCCGTGGCGCGTGGGCGGGTCATCAGCGGGAGCGATCTGAGCGCGGAACTCGCTACCTTGCTGCGCTCTCGTCGTACCCTCCAGAACGTGCAGACCGGCTTGAACAAAGTGCTCACCCTGGAGCCCTTGACCAGCGTCAAGGACATGATCATCGTGGGCGATGGACCGGCCGCCGAGGAGATCTTCCAATACTGCGAGGACCAGACGGTGCGGGGATACCGGTTCTGTGGCGTTTTCAACGACGCTCCCATCGAGGGTCGTCTGGGTGCCCGTCAGTTGGGTGATGTGGAGGCCGCCAAGGTGTTCGCGGTCCAGAACCGGATCGACATCGTCTACTGCGCCCTTCCGGGAACGCGCCGTGCGGCCATCACGGACCTGATGGAGTTCTGCGAGCGCAATACCATCCGGTTCCGGGTGATCCCCAGTGCGGACAGCTACATACCCGTGGTGAAGACCTCCGGCCTGGAGTTCCATGGAGCGGTGCCCGTAAGCAAGATCCGGCAGGAGCCGTTGGACGATGCTGCCAGCAGGCGCTTGAAGCGGGCCTTCGATGTGGTCTTCTCCCTCGGTGTCATCGTGTTCATCTTCAGCTGGTTGTTCCCGATCCTGGCACTCCTGGTGAAGCTTTCCTCCCGCGGGCCGGTCTTCTTCCAACAGAAGCGCCTTGGCAAGGACAACGCGGAGTTCGTCTGCTGGAAGTTCCGTAGCATGCGCATCAACAAGGAGGCCGACAGCAGGCAGGCCACCCGGAACGACCCGCGCGTGACCCGGGTGGGCAGTTTCCTGCGCAAGAGCAACCTGGATGAGATGCCGCAGTTCTTCAACGTGCTGATGGGCCAGATGAGCGTTGTCGGGCCCCGTCCTCACCCCCTGCGCCTCAACGACCAGTACCGCGACATCATCGACAAGTACATGGTGCGCCACTTCGTGCGACCGGGCATCACGGGTTGGGCCCAGGTGAACGGCATGCGGGGCGAGACGCAGACCCCCGAGCTGATGGAGAAGCGGGTGGAGCTGGATGTGTGGTACCTGGAGAACTGGTCCTTCCTGCTCGACCTGAAGATCGTGCTGAAGACCGTGACCAACATGTTCGGCAAGGACGAAAAAGCCTACTGAACCCCTCCCGCCCGCGATCTTTTTCGGATCGGGCCTTGTGCAAGCGAAAGAGTACTATATTTGCCGTCCCTTTCGGGGGAAGGAACATTCCAAGACATGGCCAATCACAAGTCTGCCCTGAAGCGTGTCCGCCAGACCGAGACCCGCAATGAGCGCAACCGCTATCAGCACAAGACCACGCGCAACGCTGTGCGCAAGCTGCGTGGTACCACGGACAAGAAGGAGGCCGAAAAGCTCCTCCCCGAGGTTTCTTCCATGCTGGACAAGCTGGTGAAGCGTAATATCATCCACAAGAACAAGGCCGCCAACCTGAAGTCGTCCGTGAGCACCCACGTCAACGGGCTCAAGTGAGCGTTCCATAGCCTTACTTTGGACAGGTCCTTTCGGGGACCTGTTCCATTTTCATGGCGACCATGCGACCCAACCAAGCACCCGCTGCGGAGATCTCCGAGCCGCTCCCAGCGCGCCGCAGCATCCGCGATTGGTCGGAGGATGACCGTCCCCGGGAGAAGCTCATGCGCCTGGGGCCCGGCGCCCTCTCCAACGCCGAACTGCTCGCCATCCTCATCCGCTCAGGCAGCACCACCCAGAGCGCCCTGGACCTGTCGCGTGCCATCCTGCAGCGGGCTGGCGATGACCTGCACAAGCTCGGGCGCCTCAGCCTCGGCGATCTCACCCGCTTCAAGGGGATGGGGGAGGCCAAGGCCATCGGCATCGTGGCCGCCTTGGAACTGGGGCGCCGCCGAAAAGCCGCAGAACCCGCGGATCGTCCCGGGGTCACCACAAGCGCCTCGGCCTACGAACTGGTGCGCCACCTCTTCACGGACCTTGCCCACGAAGAGTTCTGGATCATCGCCCTGGACCGGGGCAACCGCTTGCTGGACCGCTGCCATGTGAGCCGGGGTGGGCTGCATGGCACGGTGGCCGATCCCAAGGTCATTTTCAAGGAGGCGCTGGACCGACGTGCCTCCGCCATCGTGCTGTGCCACAACCACCCCAGCGGCCAGCTGCGCCCCAGTGACGAGGATATCCGTCTCACCCGCAAGCTGGTGGAGGGCGGCAGGCTGTTGGACATCTCCGTTCACGATCACCTGATCGTTGCGGACAGCGGCTACTACAGTTTCGCAGATAACGGCATGCTCCACTGAGGCCATGACCAGACCGCTCCGCATCCTCACCATCATCGGTGCCCGCCCCCAGATCATCAAGGCCGCCGCCCTCAGCCGCGCCGTTGCCGGCCCCTATGCAGGCCGTATCCATGAGACCCTGCTTCATACCGGCCAGCACTACGACCCGGGCATGAGCCAGGTGTTCCACGATGAACTGGGCATCCCGGAAGCCGCTGTCCGGCTCGCCGTGGGCAGCGGCAGCCACGGCGACACCACGGCGCGCATGCTGCAGGGGATCGAGCAGGAACTGCAGCGGGGCGGCCACGATGCGGTGCTCATCTACGGCGACACCAACAGCACGGTGGCCGGTGCCCTCGCCGCAGCCAAGCTGCACATCCCCATCGCCCATGTCGAGGCGGGCCTTCGCTCCTTCGACAAGCGCATGCCCGAGGAGGTGAACCGCATCATCGCCGACCATTGCAGCACGTGGCTGTTCTGTCCCACACGCACCGCGGTGGACAACCTTGTGCGCGAGGGCTTCCCCCTGGACACTGCGAAGGCGCCCACCGCCAATGCCCCGCACGTGATCGCGTGTGGCGATGTGATGTTCGACAACAGCCTGCATTTCGCGGCGCTCGCCGATCGGCGCTCCACCCTGCTGGCAGAGCGCGGCCTGGTCGGCAAGCCCTATGCGCTGATCACCGTGCACCGCGACCACAATACGGATGACCCGCAGCGCCTGTGTGACCTGGTCCGGAGCTTCCTTGAACTGCACGCCACCCGTGGCATTGCATTGGTATGGCCCGTGCATCCGCGCGCCCGCAAGCAACTGGAAGCCCATCTGCCCGCACAGTATTGGGCCGCTTTGCATGGTGGTGCCGGCATCCACCTGCTGCCTCCGGTGGGCTTCCTCGACATGATCGCGCTGGAGCGACATGCCTCCGTGGTGCTCACGGACAGTGGTGGCGTACAGAAGGAGGCCTATTTCTTCGGGAGGCCCTGCGTGATCCTGCGGCCCACCACTGAATGGGTGGAGCTGGTGCAGGGTGGGCAGGCGGTATTGGCCGATACCGACCCCCAGCGGATCCTCGCAGCCGCGGGCCACTACCTGGACCATGGCATCCCCACCGGCGAGCCGCTCTTTGGCGATGGCCATGCTGCGGAGGCCATCTGCGACCATTTGCTCCGCCACCGGTGATCCGTTCCCTCATCCAATATGCCCGTTACACCGCGCACGCCCTTGGCGATGCCCCGTTGCGCAGGCTCCTGCATGGGCATGCCACCGGTGCCCTGCCACAGGAGGTTCCCGCTGTGTCCACCGCGCTCGGACAGGTCATCGACCACCTGTTGCATTGCCAGGAGGCCACCGGCGACGATGGGGTTGGCAGTTACCACCTGATCGAGGGTCATGGCCGCACCTATCCCGAGACCACGGGCTACATCGTGCCCACCCTCCTCGCCGCTGCGGACGTGCTGCGCCGTCCTGAACTGGCGGACCATGCCCTGCGTGCATCCCGCCTGCTGCTGCGCCTGCAGCTGCCCACGGGTGGCTGGCAGGGTGGAAGGGTGGGTGAGGCGCGCGGCGAGGTGGTGTTCAATACCGCCCAGGTGATCCGGGGCATGCTGGCCACACATGCCCGCACCGGCGAGGAGCGTTACCTGCAGGCGGCATGCCGGGCGGGTGACCGGATCTGTGCCGTGCAGGAGGACGATGGCTCGTGGGCGCGCCACAACTTCCTGGGTGTCGCACGGGTCTACGACACCTACGTTGACGCGCCGCTGCTGGCATTGGCAGGGGTGACCGGGAATGACCGGTATTCGGCTGCGGCGCAGCGCAACCTGCAGTGGGTGCTGGCCCGGCAGCAGGCCAATGGATGGTTCGCCGATGCCGACAACACCCTTCGCCACAACGACCGCCCGATCACACATACCATCGCCTACACCATCGACGGGCTGGTGGAGTGCCATCTGCGTGGCGGTGGCGGCGCCTTGCTCCATGCAGCGCGCCGCGCCGCAGACCCCCTGCGCGACCTGTTCCTTGCCGGGGGACGGTTGCATGGTCGCTACGACAGCACATGGCGTGGTTCCGAGGCGGCCATCACCACGGGTTGCGCGCAAATGAGCATTGTCTGGTGGCGGCTTCACGCCATCACCGGGGAAGCGGCCTACCGTGAAGCAGCGGAAGGCATGTTGCTGTGGTTGCGGCGGGTGCAGGCCCTGGGCATGTGCGGTCCCGCACCAGCGCAGGGAGCCGTGACGGGTTCCTTCCCGCTCTGGGGCCGCTATGAGAAGTTCGCGTGCCCCAACTGGGCCCAGAAGTACCTCGCGGATGCCTTGCTTTGCAGCCTGGGCGTCCTTCCCCACAAGTGACCGTGCAGCACCCCACCAACGATCCCGTTGCAGTGTTCGATCGCGCCGCGGCCAGCTGGCCGGAGCGCCCCGCGTTGGACATCGATGGCAACGCATACAGCTACCGGAAGCTTTCGGGACTGGCCGATGCCGTGGCCCGGGAGTGTGATGCCGAACTTCCTCCGGGCGCGCGTGTCGCCGTTGTGGCACACCGCGCTCCGGCGACCTATGCCGCGGTGCTCGGGATCCTGCGCAGCGGCCGCTCGTACGTGCCGCTCCATGCCGACCATCCGGCCGCGCGCTGGCAGCAGGCGATGGAGCGGGCAGGTGTTGCGGCGCTCGTGGACACACGATCGGGCGCCGTGCTGCAACGGGTGCATGGCAACGATGCCGCGCAGGTGTCCGGCGAGGCCTACGTCATGTTCACGTCCGGCAGTACCGGAGGCCCCAAGGGTGTGCCGGTGCTGAGGCGTCATGTGGCCGCATACCTCGCCCATGCATTGGCGCATTTCGGTATCACAGCGGAGGACCGTTGCACGCAGCTGTTCAGCCTTGCCTTCGACCTGAGCGTGCACGACCTGTTCGTGACGTGGGGAAGTGGCGCCTGCCTGTGCGTGAGCAGCGATGCACCCGGCCTGCGCACCGCTGCACATGTCCATCGTGCCCGCATCACGGCCTGGTTCTCCGTACCGTCCCTCATCGACCTCATGGCACGCATGCGGGCGCTCCCCCCGGGCGGCCTTCCAGGCATCCGAACCAGCTTCTTCTGCGGGGAGGCCCTCCGTTGGGACCAGGTGCAGCGGTGGTCGGTGGCGGCCCCGAACAGCGCCATCACCAACCTGTACGGTCCCACGGAGGCCACCATCGCCATGCTTGAACATGCCGTCCAGCCACCGTTTCCGGCCACCGGCATCGTGCCCATCGGCCGGCCCTTCCCGGGATGCACCGCGATGGTGCGCGACCATGCTCCGGAGGGCGAATTGTTGTTGGGAGGTCCACAGGTGACCGAGGGTTACCTTGACGCTGGAGGAGCCCATCCCGCCTTTCTGCGCGCTGCCGATGGTACGGTGGCCTGGTATGCCACGGGCGATCGTGTGCGGTGTGATGCCGATGGTGTCCACCGGTTCCTCGGGCGCATCGACGATCAGGTGAAGGTGCAGGGACACCGCGTGGAGCCTGCGGAGGTGGACGGGATGCTCCATCCGCTCCTTCAGGGCTGTACCTCCGTAACCGTGGCTGCGGAGCGCGACAGCTCGGTGCGCCTGGTTACCTTTATCGACGGGCCTGCCGATGCGGTGGCCCTCCTGCACACGCTGCGCGAACGGCTCCCGTCCTACATGGTGCCCGAAGCGATCCTGGTGCTGGAGGCCTTTCCGCTGAACCCCAATGGCAAGGTGGACAGGCGGGCCCTGAAGGAACTGGCGAGCCATGGATAGGAGCGAACTGAAGGCTGCGATGATGGATGTCCTGCTGCCGCGTGCGGCGCGGTTGGGAATGGGGCACACTGATCTGGTGGATGACCTGGACCTGCTCCGGTCGGGCCTGCTTGATTCACTCGGCTTCGTGGACCTTGTGGTGGAGATGGAGAAGCGCAGCGGCCGCGAGGTGGACCTGATGGCGGCGATGGAGCGTCCCGGTGGAAGCACCTTGGGTGGTTTGGTAGAGCTCTTTGCACGCACCGAATGAGCGGCAGCATCATCCATATCGTGCGCGATGGCCAGGACCCGCTGCTGGACCAGGTGCCGGCACTGTTCGAGGAACTGCACGCATCCATGGCCGGCCATGGTATGAACGCCGGATTGGCAGCCAATGGAGCCCACATCTGGCTGGACGGTGTGCGTCGCGGACTGGAGCGGTTCGGCAGGTTGGTGCTGGCCGTGGAGGAGGGCCGGGTGGTGGGCTTCACCTACGGCATGGTGAAACTGGCACCCGACTACCTGGGTGGCGCGCCCTTGGGCCAATGGACGCACCTCTATGTGGCCCCCGCCAACCGTCGCGGAGGTGTCGCCCGTTCCATCACCGAGGCACTGCACATCTGGTTCGTAGACAAGGGGGTGCAGGCCACCGAATGCGAAGTGGTGCATGGCAACCTGCTCTCGCAGGAATTCGTGCGTTCGCTCGGCTATGTGCCGGAACTGTTCCGCTTCCGACGACCCGCATGAGCATGCTGCCACCCCTCACCGAATGGCCGGCTGCGCTGGGTGTGGAACCGGGCTCGGTGTGGATGGTGCAGGCCGATCTTACGCGCATCGTCTGGGCCCTGCGACGAGCGCGCAGCACCGAGGGTCCGAACGACCTGCTGGGCACCTTCGTTGCCGCCGTGGGGCCTGCGGGAACCCTGCTGGTGCCCACCTACAACCATGATCTGCGCTCGGGGGAGCCCTTCGATGTCCGGCACACACCCACCATCACCGGTGCCCTGGGCGAAGCGGCCCGGACCAACCCCGCCTTCGTGCGCACGGCACATCCCCTGCACTCCATGGCGGTGGCGGGAGCGGGTGCCCGCGAACTGGTGACCGCCGATGAGCGATCCAGCTTCGGGCCTGCATCGCCGTTCGCCTTCATGCTCCGGCACGAGGCCCGCATCCTGGCGCTCGACATCGATGTCACCTATGCGCTGACATACATCCATCATGTGGAGGAGCTCGAACGCGTTGCATACCGCCGCTGGCATGACCTCGCGATCGACCACACCGCTCTCGATGGCACGCGTGGCCGGACCACGTACAGGCTCTATGGCAAGCGGCCCGGCCACATGAACAGCACCGCCCGGTTGGAGGCAGCGCTCCTGGAACGTGGAGCCCTGCGGCAGGGGTCCCTCGGTCCGCTGCGTTACTCCGTCGTGGAGGTCGCCGCCCTGCACCGGCTGCTCGCGCATGACATCCGTGCGACGGGCGGCAGGCTCATCCATGACTTCAGCTGGGTGCGCTGGTTCCGCGACCACCTGCGCCCGATGTTCAAGCGCGAAGGCCCGAGCCGCTCGCATACCGCACTCACCGGCCATGTTGCTCGTACTGCTCGATAGTGCCGGCCCGCGACAGCGCTACATCGTTCGGCACCTGCTGGAGCGCATGCTGGGATGGCCCGTGCGGCTCACCACAGACGTGGAAGCGTACCGTGCACACGGTGGACCCAAACTGCACTACGGAGAACCCTTGCCGGACGAGGATGGCCATGTGGTCGTTCCCGCCATCCACCTCGAGGCGGTGAGGTCGGGCATGGCACTGCCACCGCCCACGCTCTGCGACGGACTTCCGGTGCTGCATGGTGATGATGCGTTCGCCGATTCCTTCACCCTGCTGAGCCTGGTGGATGAGCTCACAGCGGTGGAACGTGATGCCCATGGCCGGGTGCCATCCTCAGCGCTTCATTTGGTACGACATCATGTGTCAGGGCTTGCGCTTGTGGACCGTTGGGCTCTGCGGCTGGCGGATCGGGTGCGTGCGCGCTACCCGGACCTGCCTGCGCCCGTGCGGAACTTCCGCCATGTCATCACCGTGGACGTGGACAACGGTTTCCGCTATCGCGGCAGGCCTGTACTGCGCCAGGCGGGTGCATTCGTGCGCGACCTCCTGCGCATGCGTCCATCGGATGCGTTGGAGCGCCTCGCGGTGCTCTCGGGTCGCAGGCCCGATCCGTTCGATCGGTATGCCGAACTGACCACGCTCGCCAACAACGCATCATCGCACCGTGTCATCGCATTCCTGCTGATGCGCGGCGGTGCTGCGCACGATCACGCGGTACCGCACGATCCGCGGTTCCGTCAACGGGTGCGTGCCATGCGCGGTGCCGTGGAAATGGGGTTGCATCCCTCGTACAGCAGCAGTGAGCTCCCCTCCATCACCGCCGCTGAACGCGATGATCTGCAGGCCATCACAGGAGAGGCGACCCACCTGAGCCGTCAACATTTCCTGCGTTGGAGACTACCTCACACCCTGCGGGAGCTTGCGGCGGCCGGCTTCATGGAGGACCATAGCCTGGGGTTCGCCGACCGTGTGGGTTTCCGGGCAGGAACGTGCACACCGTTCCCTTACTACGACCTGGAGCGGGACGAGGAGACCGGGCTCATGCTGTGGCCTTTCGTTTGCATGGATAGTGCGCTCCACGACCGCATGGGTGTTGGGGCCGATGGAGCCTTAGCGCATATACGTCCCCTCATCGATGAAGTGCGCGGCGTGGGGGGTACTTTCGTGAGCACCTGGCACGACCGCTTCCTCAGTGACCATGGTCCATGGAAAGGCTGGTGGCAGGTGATGCAACGGACCATTGAGGCTGCGCGACCATGATCCGTCACCTACGCCATACCGAACTGGATAAGGAGCGCTGGGATGCCTTGCTGGAGCGGTCCGAGAACCGCATGTGGTATGCCCGTTCAGTGGTGCTGGACCGTGTGGCGCCTGGCTGGGAGGCATTGGTGGATGAGGGTTCCGGAGCCATCATGCCGCTCACATGGCGCCGAAAATGGGGACAGGATTACCTCTTCCAGCCATACGCAGTTCAGCAGCTGGGGGTGTTCGCGGCACGGTACAACGATACCTTGGGCCAGTGCTTCATCGATGCCGTACCGGCACGTTTCCGGTATTGGGACATCCATGTCAACGAGGCCATGGGGTCCCTGCATTTCGATCGGGTTGAGCACAGCACGCAGCAGGTTTTGCAGGTATGTGGTGACATGGAGCGGCAGCGGGCCGCATATTCCAGTGGACACCGGCGCAACCTGCGGAAGGCCTCGGCGTATGGCCATCTGCTGCGTTCCGGTATCGATGCGGCCGACTTCGTGGCCCTGTTCGTTCGCAGCACGGCGGCGCGGCACGGTGGCATCAAGGCGAAGGACCTGGCCGTATTCCGCGGCCTGGTGGAGGATGTGCTGGCCCGTGGAGAGGGCCGCATCATCGGTATGGTGGACGCTGGCCGGTTGCTCGCTGCGGTGCTTTTCGTGGAATGGGGAGGCCGCAGCATCCTGCTTAAATCCGCGGTGGACCCCGGTGCGGTGGACCGCCATCCGATGTTCCTGTTGGTGGACCACTACCTGGCATTGGGTGCGGGAGGGAATCCCTTGCTGGACATGGCCGGCAGCGATCATCCAGGCACGCAGCGCTTCAACGCGGGGTTCGGCGCGAAGAGCTCGGTATATTTACACCTGATCAGGAACAGACTGCCGGCGCCGCTGCGCTGGCTCAAACAGTTGAAGGATGGTAGTTGAGCTGGTGAGCAGACCGAGCATCGCGGATCGTTTCATCGCTGAATTGCGCGACGTGGGCGTGCAGCGCGACCCCATGCGTTTCCGCCGCAACCTGGAGCGCCTCGGCGAAGTGATCGCCATGGAGCTGAGCCGCACGCTCACCTACGAGGAGTGCGAAGTGCAGACACCGCTTGGCATGGCCCATGCCCGTCGCCTCGCGCAGCAGCCCGTGCTCGCCACCATCCTGCGGGCCGGCCTTCCCCTGCACCAGGGCCTGCTCAACTATTTCGATCGGGCGGACAACGCCTTCATCAGCGCCTATCGCAAGCACCGCAAGGGCGAGGATGCGTTCGACATCGAGGTGGAGTACCTGTCCAGCCCTTCCCTGGAGGACCGTGTGCTTGTGCTGTGCGACCCGATGCTGGCCACCGGGCAGAGCATGGTGCTGGTGTACAAGGCATTGCTCCGGCAGGGCCGTCCGCGTGCGCTCCACGTGGTGAGCGCCATTGCCAGCAACGAGGGACTGGAATACGCGCGACGCCACCTGCCGCCCGACACGCGCTTCTGGATCGGTGCCATCGATGAGGAGATGACCGCGCAAGCCTACATCGTGCCCGGTTTGGGAGATGCGGGCGACCTGGCCTACGGATCGAAGCTCTGAGCCATGGACCTGCTGGGCGCCCTCAGCGTGGTGCTCACCGCGATGGTGAAGTTCCTGTTCGCAGGTCTGCTTTCCTACAGCCTCGGCCATGGCGTGGGCCTCACCATCCTGCTCACGGCTCTTGGCGGCGTGGCCGGCATGCTCATCTTCTACTACACGGGCACCGGACTGCTGGAGTTCATGCGGCGTCGTAACCTGAGCAACACCGCCGCACGCATTGCACGCGGCCAGCAACCCCGCCGCGTGTTCACGCGCACCAACCGATGGATCGTACGGGTGAAGCAGCGTCATGGCATCCGCGGGCTCGCCGTCTTCGCCCCCCCCACGCTCTCCGTGCCGGTGACCGCACTGCTCGCCGCCAAGTACTTCCGCCACCAACGCAGCACGCTGCCCACGCTCCTCCTGTCAGTGGCCATGTGGTCCGTGTTGCTCAGCGTGGCCTGGTCATTCCTTCGCTGATGCCCTACGAGCACCTGTTCTTCGACCTGGACCACACGCTCTGGGATTTCCGCGCCAACTCGCAGGAAACACTGCGTGAGCTGCATGCCGAGCTGGGTCTGCAGGCACACGGGGTGGAGGATCCGGAGGAGCTCATCACCGTATATGAGGAGGTGAACCGGGGGTTGTGGCGGCGCTATGAGGCGGGCCACCTGAGCAAGGATGTGCTGCGCGTACTGCGATTCCGCAACACGCTGCTGCAGTTCGGCGTGCGCAATGATGCACTGGCCACCCGCATGGGCGATGCCTATCTTGAGCAGTGTCCGCGCAAGCCGGGCCTCTTCCCGGGGGCGGCCGGCGTGCTCGCCGACCTGGCCCCGCATTACCGCCTCCACATCATCACCAATGGCTTCCACAGCGTGCAGCAGGTGAAGTTGCGCACCAGTGGTATCCTTGACCATTTCGATGTGGTGCTCAGTAGCGAGCACGCCGGGGCCGCCAAGCCCGACGGGCGGATCTTCGCGCAGGCCCTGAAGCTGTCAGGCGCCAGCGCCGCCGGCAGTATCATGATCGGTGATGACCGCGAGAGCGACATGCGCGGGGCACGTAACGCTGGTTGGGACCACGTGCATTTCGCTGCGGAGACCGAGCCCGACCCCCTGGCCACCCATCGCATCACAGCGCTCGGGGAGCTGCGTGGACTATTGCTGTGAGGGCACGTCCGGCTGGAAACGGTATTCCTTCAACTGCCTGTCACCGTTGATGTGGCTGTAGCGCTTGAACCGCGCCAGCTCATTGTTGACCATGGCCCCGGCGTAGTCGATCTCGCCCTTTTCAGGCCGGGTGGTGAAGAAGATGCTGTCACCCACCACACGGGGCATCACGTTGTACAGTCCCATCGCGGGGTCGCCCTTGGTCCCGCGGACGAGGAACCCGGGCAGGATGGAGTCCACATCGGCCGTTCCATTGATCATCACGATGCGGCCCTCGGGGAAGAAGCGCATCAGGTACACGGCTTCGTTGCGTTGCTCGCGGTAGTAGCCATCGTAGCGGATGGGCAGGCCTTCGAAGGGGCTTGGTCCATCCTCCGCCATCGGTCGGGCCGTGGTGGTGACCGGTGCCTGGTTGAAGCGGGCCACGACCAGTGCCACCAAGGCCATGGCGATGATGGCGAGCAGGAGGGTCTTGAGGGTGTTCATGCGTCAGTGCTTGGATCGGGCGATGACGCTCACGGCGCCCTGCACCTTGTCTCCCAGCCGCACGTTCAGCTCCGCATCGAGGGGCAGGAACAGGTCCACGCGCGACCCGAACTTGATGAAGCCGAACTCGCTGCCTTGCTGGGCTGGGCTTCCCTCGCGGCTGTAGGTGCAGATGCGGCGGGCAAGGGCACCTGCGATCTGGCGGAAGAGCACTTCGCCATGCACCGGGTGTTTCACCACCACCGTGCTGCGCTCGTTGTCGGTGCTGCTTTTCGGATGCCACGCCACCAGGTACTTGCCAGGGTGGTAGCGGTAGAACGTGGTGGTGCCACTGATCGGGTGGTAATTGATGTGCACGTTCAGGGGGCTCATGAAGATGGACACTTGCAGGCGCTTGTCCTTGAAGTACTCCGGCTCGAAGACCTCCTCGATCACCACCACCTTGCCATCGCAGGGCGACACCACATCGCGATCGGCATGGACAGCGCTGCGCGCGGGTACCCGGAAGAACCACAGGATGACGCCGTACACGCCGGCCAGCAGTGCGGTGATGCCGGTGGTGGCCCACAGGGGCAGGGGCTGCCACTGCCACAGCGGGAAAAGGATGAAGCAGAGCAGGGCGAAGCTCAGCAGCAGGGTGGGCGTGCCTTCGCGGTGCAGGCGCATGGTGGTGGGTATCCGGCCAAAGATAGCCGCGGGCCTGTTCAGGAGATCAGCTGCAGGTAGAGCACCACGGCCGGAATGGCGAGCAGGAAGCCATCGAAGCGGTCCAGAACACCGCCGTGGCCCGGTAGCAGGTCGCCGGAGTCCTTCACGCCGCGCGCCCGCTTGAAGGCCGACTCCACCAGATCACCAAGGGTGCCGGTGAGCGCAATGATGAAGGCGAAGGTGAGCCATTGAACGGGATCCATGAAGGCGTGCCAGCGGCTCAGCAGCCATGCCACCCCCAGGGTTAGCGCGATGCCTCCGATGAAGCCCTCCACCGTTTTCTTGGGCGATACCGCGGGGAGCAGCTTGTGGCGGCCGATGGCCCTGCCCACGAGGTAGGCGCCGGTATCGTTGGTCCACAGGAGCACCATGAAGCCCACAAAGGCCCAGGTATCCCAGCGGAAGAGGAGGGGGATGAGGCCGAATGGTACGGCCACAAGGCCCACCACCAGGAGCAATCCGCCCAGTTCACCGGCGGGATCGCGCGCGCCGCTGAGCAACATCCACGTGATGGATACAAGCAGCAGCAGGAACACCAGGGCGATGACATAGCCCCCGAGGAACTGGGCCTGGAAGGAGTTCATGGCCAGCGCCACCATGGTGATGAGGGCCATGAGCACGGACCAGAAGGGGGGCGGATGATCAGCGCTGATCCAGTAGAGGCGATGGAGTTCGAACGCGGCCACCCCGCACACGGGCAGGAAGAGCAGGAAGGTGGTGAAGGGGCCGGTGAAGGCAGCGCCCAGGGTGAGGGCCACGTAGATGGCCCCGGTGATGGCTCGCAGACAGAGTTCGTTCATGGCCCTTCGCCTTCCGGGCGCACAAGGTAGAGGGCGCGGAGCACATCCCCGGTGCCCACGTACACCCCCACCTCGCCGAAGACAGGGTAGGCGCTGGAGCGCAGGTCCATCACCATGGCGGGGATGTCGTTCTCCTCCAACATCCCGCGCACCAGCTCAGCGTCGGAACGGGAGGTGGTGGTATGTACCAGGGTCCAGCTGCCCATGGCACGGGCGTCAACCGGCAGCGGGCGCCTCGTCGGCAGGGGGGGCGGTCGGCGCGCTCACGGTGCCATGATCGCTTCCATTGGCTCCTGCGGGTTCCGGGCGTGCAAAGGGGCGGTCGCCGAAGATCTTCTCCAGGTCCTCCTTGAAAATGACCTCCTTCTCCAGCAATTGTGTGGCCAGTGCGGTGAGCTTGTCCTTGTGTTCCGTGAGGATGCGCCTGGCACGCTCGTACTGGCCCTCCACGATGCCTTTCACCTCGCTGTCGATAAGCTCGGCGGTCTTTTCGCTGTAGGGCTTCCCGAAGGTGTACTCGTTCTGTCCGCTGCTGTCGTAGTAGCTGATGTTGCCCAGGCGTTGGTTGAGCCCGTAGACGGTCACCATGGCGTAGGCCTGCTTGGTCACCTTCTCCAGGTCGCTGAGGGCGCCGGTGCTCACCTTGCCGTACATCACATCCTCTGCTGCGCGTCCACCCAGGGCGGCGCAGATCTCGTCCAGCATCTGTTCGGCGGTGGTGAGGTGGCGCTCCTCGGGCAGGTACCACGCGGCGCCCAACGAGCGTCCACGCGGCACGATGGTCACCTTCACCAAGGGGGAGGCGTGCTCCACCAGCCAGCTCACCGTGGCGTGTCCGGCCTCGTGGTAGGCGATGGCCTTCTTCTCGTCGGCGGTGATGATCTTGTTCTTCTTCTCCAGGCCACCGATCACGCGGTCCACGGCATCGAGGAAGTCCTGTTTGTCAACGCTGGTCTTCTTCCTGCGTGCGGCGATGAGCGCGGCCTCGTTGCAGATGTTCGCCAGGTCGGCACCGCTGAATCCCGGGGTTTGGCGGGCCAGGAAGGCCACGTCCACCGTTACGTCCAGCTTCAGGGGCTTCAGGTGCACCTTGAGGATCTCCTCCCGCTCCTTGAGGTCGGGCATGTCAACGAAGATCTGGCGGTCGAAACGGCCCGGGCGCAGCAGGGCGCGGTCAAGCACGTCGGCGCGGTTGGTGGCCCCGATGAGGATCACCCCGCTGTTGGTGCCGAAACCATCGAGTTCGGTGAGCAGCTGGTTGAGGGTGTTCTCGCGTTCGTCGTTGGCGCCCATGCTCACGCTGCGACCGCGGGCACGCCCGATGGCGTCGATCTCGTCGATGAAGATGATGGCCGGTGCCTTTTCCTTGGCCTGTTTGAAGAGGTCACGCACGCGGCTGGCGCCCACCCCCACGAACATCTCCACGAAGTCCGAACCGCTGAGGCTGAAGAAGGGCACGTTGGCCTCGCCCGCGATGGCCTTCGCCAGCAGGGTCTTACCCGTACCCGGAGGCCCCACGAGCAGGGCCCCCTTGGGGATCTTGGCACCCAGGTCGGTGTATTTCTTGGGGTTCTTCAGGAAGTCCACGATCTCCTGCAGCTCCTCCTTCGCTTCGTCGAGGCCCGCCACGTGACCGGAGGTGACGTTGGTGCTCTTGCCCCCCTCGAACACCTGTGCGCGGCTCTTGCCGATGTTGAAGATCTGTCCGCCGGGACCACCGCCACCACCGAGGCGCCGCATCACGAACATCCAGATGCCGATCATGGCGCCGAAGAAGACCACCCAATAAAGGATGTCCCACGCACGGTTGTCCTGCACTTCATACTCGTAGGGCACACCAAGTCGCTCGGCATCCTGCACCAGTCTGTCGCGCAGCACGTCGCTGTTGCCCAGGTTGAAGGCATACTGCGGCCCGGAGCCTGTGCTGCCGGTCAGGG
>CAZLGY010000058.1:0-17691 GCA_964559165.1 uncultured Chryseobacterium sp. | reverse complement strand
CCGTGGCATTGACGAGGAAGGCCTGCGTGAGGTGTGGGCGCTGGAACAGCGTGGTGTTCAACGCCTGTAGCGGGCCCTGCGGGGTAAGCACGGAAGGCTTGTAGAAGATCGCTGTCCTGGTGCCGCCGCTGCCGGAGGCATCCACCTCGCGCACCGCATAGGTCCCTGCACCCATCGCAGCGTTCAGCGCGGCCTGCAGGTCGGCCCACGCAACATCGTTGTTCTCCAGTTCGCAGAGCACCAGCGCATCCGCGTCGATGGCCTGCAGGGCGGCCACCAGTTTGGTACGCTGGCGTTGCAGTTCAGCGGTGGTGGTGGCACCCCATACCCCCAGCGTGGTGAAGTAGTTGAGCACGTTCAGCGCGGCCAGGGTGATGTCGCCCCCCACCGCCGGTGCGGGCGGTCGGCCGGCATGCACCAAGGGTACCGCACCGGCGGGTTGCAGGCGGTAGGCGTCGAAGGCGTAGCTGAGCACGGCAGTGAGCCCGGTGATGGTGCTGCCCGTACGCAGGGTGCCCTGTGGACCCTGCAGCGGCGGCGGTTCGGGATAGCTGGTGGTGCGACCGTCATCGAGCAGGATTCGCGCGCGTTCGTTGAGCGCGAACCGTGCCTGTACCGCCGCCGCGTTCGCCGTGCCGGTGCTGGTGGTGTTGGCGGCCACCGCATCGTTGGGGTCCAACACCTCCGTTGGATAGGGCAGCCGCTCGGGTGCCAGCATCACCTCCCCGTACTGGATCCAGTTGCGTGTGTCGGTGACCTGCAGCTGCTGCGGGAACCGCAGCAGCATGCCCTCATGACGCTCCCAGTCGTTCAGAACGGCTATGGGCAGCACGATCTCCGTGGGAGGAACGGCGCCATTACCAAGCACCTGCACGCTGGTGATGCTGCGCAGCTCGGTGAGGCCCTGGAACTCATCCACCGTACCGGTCACCTGCAGACGCTGGCCCACGCTGATACCGGTGGCGCCGGGCTGGTACACGAAGAGGCCGTTGCTCGTGGCGGGATCGCTGTCGCAGGTGGGGTCCTCGATGAAGTAGCCTTGGATGGTGCCGCTGCCCACATGCACCGCTGTAACGATGCCCGTGGTGGTGTGCACCTGTCCATCGAACGCGCTTGCCGACCCTGCGCCCTGGATGGTACAGATAGGTGTCTGGGCGATGATGAAGGCTGTGGGCCACAGCAGGTGACAGAGCAGGAGCAGGGGGCGGAGATCGTGCATCGCGGGAGCGCAAGGTACAGGGCCCGGTCCGGGGGCTGGACAAGCGCTGCCCTTCGTACTATCTTGCACTCCGAGCGATGGACTACGAGGAAGTGACGATAGCACCGGTGCGCGAGCGACCGGCGAACAAGGACCTGACGGCCCTGATGGCCGCGGTGGAGGAGCGCGGGCAGGTGACCGTGCATTGCACGCTGGACGCCGGGGAGGGCGACTGCATTCGCGTATGGCCGACCACCTACCTGGTGTGCCGCCATAGTGGGCATCGCAGCCTGCTGCTGCATGCAGAGGGCATCCCACTGGCACCCACCTGGATGCCAGTGGCACCGGGCCGCAGCGCGCAGTTCACCCTGCTGTTCGAGGGCCTGCCGCAACATTGTGTCTTGTTCGACCTGGTGGAGGAGATCCCTGACCCCGGCGGCTTCCACGCCACCAGCATCCTGCGCAACGGGATGGACGTGTACCGGGTGGAACTGTAGCCACGCACGCCGAACATCGGACCCCGAGGGCGCTTCCCCACGGATCGACGCAACGCCCGAACACCTTCGCGCGTCTTATCGTTGCATTCAGCGGTTCCGTGTTGGTGAATGGGCACGTAGCTTTATCACCCCATGGATAAATCGCCGTTCCGGGCGAACGCGCTGTAACCGCTTTCCGCAAATGCACTCCGCCACCATCCGCACGCTAGCCTGTGCCCTGCTCCTGGGCAATGCCCCCATCGTGCACGCCCAGGTCTGCGACCCTGCAGGCAACCTCTTCCTGTTCTCCAATTACGATGGCGGCATCGTCACCATCAACGTGGACGTCAACATTCCCGACCTGGTCATCGGGATCTCCACCTACGAGCCGGTGCAGGTCACCATTTCCGGGCCTTTCGCAAGCAATGTGACGCAAGTGTTCTACTCGGGCATGAACTCGAACCAGAACAACAACAACTGCGGACAGGGCAACTTCACCACCACCGTCGTCGGCGTTCCACCGAACATCGTCACCATCAACCCGCCGCTTCAGCCGCTGCAGGTGGGCTACACCCCGGCTCACAACAACGGCACCGTGCCCTGGGGCGGTGTGGTGATCGGTGCGAACGGACAATGCGACACCACCTCCAGCACAGGAGGCGTGAACACACCGGATGAACTGGTCTTCCACTTCGAGGACCAGACGGGGGCAACGCTCTATGCTCACCTGACCCAATACAGCTGCTGGCAGAACGATGTGGTGAGCCTGTCGGCGGGAGGCACCTGCTGCATCGACCCAACGCCCGCGCCACCTCCGCAGACCAACATCTGCAACGTCAACGGCAACGTGGTCATTTATTCCAACTACGAGGGCGGCGTGCTCACCATCAACGTGGACCAGGACATCCCCGACCTGCGGGTGGGCATCTGCACCTATGAGGCCGTCACCGTCAACTTCACCGGTCCCTTCGTGGGCAACATCACCGAGGTGATCTATGCGGGCTTCGACGGCACCAACGGGCCCTGTCCGAACAACCCGCCCACCACCACCATCAATGGGGTGGCCTCGGGTCTCGTGACCATGTACAGCAACACCCTGGGTAACATCGCCATCGCCAACTTCCTCGGAGAGCCCCTGGGACCGGGTTTACCACCATTGGTGAACTGCATTGCCGGTGCGGAAGGCGCATGCAGTACCAGCAACAGTGGCGGCGGCAACTCCGCCCCGCAGATCGTCCAGTTCTTCCTCGCCGAGTTCGGCGCCGGAACCTCGTTGTTCGCCCACCAGGTCCAATACGATTGCTTCTCGGGAACGTTCGATCTCTCCGACGGTGGCAACTGCTGCCTTTCGGAGACCGGCACGCCGCCCAACCCGATCTATGCGGGCAATGCCACCTACGACTTCATCCCATGGTCGGACAGCCTGCTCTGTGCCGGGCCCATCACCATCGACCTTTCCTTCTACCCGGTCCTCTTCCAGCCACCCGTCTATCCCGGCTACACCTGGAGCGACGGCACCACCGGCCCGGTGATCACCATCACCGAGCCGGGCACCTACTCCTTCATTGTGGGCGATTATTGCCACTACGCGGATGGCAACTGGCTCACAGACACCGTGGTGGTACTTCCTTGCTGCGCCATCGGCGGGGTGGATGCGACCGTCAGCCCCGTCAGCTGCGGCGGTGCCAGCGACGGCGCCATCACCGTGACACCCCTCGGACCCGGGCCGTTCACCTACAGCTGGAACACGGTGCCACCACAAAGCACTCCCACCCTGGCCGGGTTAGATGGGGGCACTTATTCGGTTACGTTGGCCAGTGGCCCCGAATGTGACACCACCCTCACCTTCACCCTGATCGAGCCATCCCCGATCAGCGTGTCCGTGACCGGCTCCACACCGGTATGCGCTGGAGCACCGGAGGTGGCTTCCGCACTGGCGTTCGGCGGTACAGGCGTCCTGGACATCAATTGGAACACCGGTGCGAGCGGAGCGGCCGTCACCTACACCCTGTCCAATACCGGACCGCTGGTGGCAACGGCCACCGATACCAATGGCTGCACAGGCAGCGACACGCTGATGGTGACCGTGGAGTTGGTCCCGGTCCCGGTTTTCACAGCCAGTGCGGACACGGTCTGTGCGGGCACCGTAGTGACATTCGTGGCGGTTGCTCCAGCTGCCGACTCGCTCCAATGGTCGCTGGGCTCCTTGGGGGGCTCCGATGCTGCTGAACCCAGTGCATTGTTCACCATTGCCGGACAGGAGGTGATCTCGCTCATCGCCTTCAGCCCCCTTGGCTGCCCCTCTGGCACGTTTTCGGACACCCTGCGCATCGCACCAAGACCACAGGTCCAGTTGCGCGCCGATCCCGTTCCCTGCTCTCGCGCCATCCGCGTGGAGGGTTTCGCCTCCGAGGCTGACGCGTGTTCGCTCTGGCTGAACGATGAGGCGGTCGGTGCTTCGTGCGCAGCCGCCATGACCCTGTCGGTGCCGGGGGAGGGCGAGTACCTGGTGATGTTGGTCGGAACGACCGAGGAGGGCTGTACGGACACCCTCTCCCGCCCGGTGACCGTGGCCGATGTGGCAGGCCTCTTCGTACCGAACGTGTTCACCCCGAACGGCGATGGGGTGAATGAGGTGTTCGCCATCAGTGCCCCTCCCGGGGACCGCTCGTCGTTCCTGCGCATTTTCGACCGGTGGGGACGCGAGCTGTTCAACACATCCGACCTTGGCAAGGGTTGGGACGGAACCTCCTTGGGAGCACCCGTGGCGGACGGCGTGTACCTGTACCTGTTGAACGCTCCGGACCCCTGTCAGGCTGGAGCAAGGCTGGAGGCGAGCGGGCATGTGACGATCCTGCGCTGATGCCCGCCTGAGGGTAGGCGGGGACGGAACTGCCACATGGGGAGCGGCCGGCCCTCATCGCTTGATCACCTCCACCCGATGCACCGTGCCCGATACCGTGAGCAACGCGGTATATCGTCCGGCGGCAAGATCACCAATGTCAAGTGTGCAGTGGCCTCCCGGCCACTCAAGTTGCCGCACCAGCGTTCCGCGGCCATCATACAATCGCAGGCGGCCGGCACCCCTGGGGCCGGAGATGTTCACCAGCTGGGATACGGGGTTGGGATAGGCGAGCAGCTGCGGTGGGTCCATGGTCACGCTCACCACATCGCCAACGATGTCGCCGCCTTCCGCTGTGCGCTGGCGCAACCGATAGTAGGATCGACCGGGCAGGGGGGCGGCATCCACCACATCATAGCGGTCACCGCTCCGACCATCCGCAGCGCCGGGCACCCTGGCCAGCATCTCGAACGTGCTCCCATCAGCGCTGCGCTCCACTGCGAATGTGACCTGCTCCCGCTCCTGAGCGGTGGTCCACGCCACACGCACCATCGCGCCGTGGGGCTCGGCGGTGAACCTCACCAAATGTACCGGCAGCGGCACCAGCATGGTGAACGATGCCAGACGGGGACGCAGGCGACCCTCCACGTTGATGAAGGCCCCTCCGGCGAACACGCGATGACCGAGGATCGCGATCGCATGCACCGTGGAGGATTCGGCGGCGGGGTCCCAGGCGGATGGCTGCGCCGTGGTGGCATGGAGCGCTGCAAGCCGCGCACGCGGGTCACTGCCCAACAGGGTGAAATCGCCACCCACATACACCTGGTCCGAAACGGTGGCGATGGTGCGCACGATACCGTTCGCTGCAGGAGGGTTCCAATTGGTGCATTGGCCGGTGGTGGGATGCACTGCTGCAAGGCGCCCACGAGGCTGGGTGTCCACGGTGGTGAACGCCCCACCGAGCAGGACATCGGGATCGCTGACCGCTATGGCATGCACCGGCGCATTGACCTGCGGCGCCCACGCCGTGGGCTGTGCGGTGACAAGGTCCAGCGCCCCTGCGCGGCTGCGCGGTTGACCGGCCAGTGTGGTGAGGTCGCCGCCCACCAACAGGCGTCCCGTACTCAACGCAAGTGCGCGGACCGTGCCATTGGACGGGGCATCCCAAGGCCACACAAGACCGGTGGTCTTGTCGATCGCGGCCAGTCGGGCACGTGGCAGCCCCCCCATGGTCGTGAAGTCACCGCCGGCATATACGGTGGACGGCGCTACCGCCAGCGCTCGAACGGCACCGTTCGAGCCGGGGTTCCAGGCGGTGAGCGCGCCGGTGGTGGCATGCACGGCGGCCAGGCGGTTGCGTGGCTGCCCACCGAACGTGGTGAACTCACCGCCAGCGTGGAGGATGTCACCGCTCAGGGCCAGGCATAGCACGGTGCCCGAAGCGGAGGGGTTGAAGGACGTGGGCTGTCCGGTGAATGCATCCAATGCGGCGATGCGATTACGGATGACCCCGCCGATGGTGGTGAAGAAGCCCCCGGCATAGACGCTGGCGCCGGCGGCCGAAACACACTGCACCACATTGTCCGGGTTGGGGTCCCATGCAGTGGCGCCCCCTGTGCCTGCATCGAGCGCTGCAAGCCTGCTGCGCGCCTGGCCCCCGATGGAAGTGAAATCGCCAGCCACATAAAGAACGGAACCGCCCAGGGAGAGTCCGCGCACGGTGGCATTGGCCGATGGGTTCCAACCGGTGACGGCTCCGGTGGTGATATCCACCGCGGCCAGGCGCGCACGGGACTGTCCGCCGATCGTGGTGAACGCCCCACCGACATAGAGCACGCCCCCTGCGGCCACCAGTGCGTTCACATTCCCTGACGCGCCGGGATCCCAAGGCAAGGGAGCGCCGGTCAAGGCGTCCAATGCCGCAATGCGGTTGCGTGGCTGCCCGCCCACGGCCGTGAACTGTCCGCCCGCATGGATGATGCCAGCACTGGCGGACAAGGCGAGCACCGTATTGCTGGCACCGGGGTTCCATGCGGTGACCACGCCTGTGGTGCTGGTGATGGCGGCGATCCGGTTGCGGGGCTGGCCCCCAAGGTTGGTGAAGGAACCACCCACATACAGCGTATTGCCCTGCACCGCCAGCGCAAATACCATGTTGTTGGCCTGCGGCGCCCAAGCCTCCACGGACCCTGTGACGGCATGCACGGCAGCAATGCGGCTGCGCGGCTGGCCGCCCACCTGGGTGAACTCACCTCCGATGAATACGGTGCTTCCGCTCACCGCCAGGGCGTAAACCGGCGCATTGGCCCCTGGGTCCCAAGGGTGCAAGCTGCCGTCCGCATGCAGGCGCGCAAGGCGGTTGCGTGGCACGCCGCCCACTTCGGTGAACGCACCCCCGATGTACCATCCTCCAGCACCATCAGGAGCCACCGCAAAAACACCATCATTGGGATGCTGGTAGCCCGGCAGGGGCGCACCGCCAATGGCAGCTAGACCGGCCCCGGCAGGCGCCAGCGGACCAATGTGCGTGAAGGCGCCACCGATGTACACCGTGTTCGCCACAGGATCCGGTACGATGGCGTGCACTGCACCGTTCGGCACCCACATATGCGCATCCAACACCGGTTGCTGTGCGGAAGCCCCGGCGCCGCAAAGCAGCGATGCAATGAACGGGAGGAGCTGAGCGCGCATGCGTGTTAATGATGTGACCCCAACAGTATCCGGCCGGGGCTTGATACGCGGCCCAAAGTGTAAATGATACACGACCCGAGGTGTGCATGAAAAGGGCCTGCTCCAAAGCAGGGAGCGACATGTCAAACGACCGGACCGCGAAATGAAATTCAAGATCCATCGTGCAGAATGGCATGTTCAAAACACCCGCATATATACCACTATGGAATAGTTAAGTTCATTTTTGGAATAATCCGTGCTGGTGATGAAAACTGGCATGGATCCTGCTGATGATTATCAGCGCAGGGATGTAGCCGCCTGCGATCTTTACGGAATGAACGGACCAACTGAGCGGGATCGGGGAACGCAACGCCTGCGCGAAGTGATGTGGTGGGTGGCCTTGTTGGTGCTGATGGGCAGCATATTGGGGCTCGCCACCCTGTTCAGCGCGGAGTAGCGTGCCACCTTGGTCGCTCCCGTATGCCCGGACACGCAGGGCGAGGGGCCGCCTGCCTGCGGATGGACCGGTCGGTAACCACTGGCGATGAGAACGGGCTCAAGGTGTCGCAATACGCCGGTGACGCACCCTCAGCGCTTGGTGGCGCGCTTATTACTGCGCGCCGCGCCACGCTTGGGCGTGGTGCTGCCCGGATGCCGGTGGCGCTCCTGCTCGGGCTGAGAGCCGGCACGGTCGTGCAGCCTGCCCTGGGTGCTGGTCTGGCCGGGATGCTGCTCTCCGGGCAACAAGGCATCCAGGTTACGCGGCTTGCGCGGCGCGGGGATCGCCGGGCCACGGAGGGGGGCCTTCTGTGCGGTGGAACCGTCCTTGGGGGCTCTTTTCTTGGTGGTGGTACGGGTGGTCATGGGTGGGTGGACCGATGGTGATGGTCCCTGCCCCGAACGTAGCATGCCGGTTCACGTGGTGCACTGACGGCGGTCATGTGGCTGACCGGACCGGAGCGCATGCACCGACACGTTCACGCTGAAGGGCCCGGATCGTCACACGGTACCGACCGTTCCGTCGTGCCCTCATCCTGGGGTACTTCACCCCAATAGGCCAGGAACGCAGCTGCATAGTGCTGCATGAAGGGTTCCGGCAGGGGTCCCTTGGCTAACTCCTTGAAGGCCTCCACCGGTGCTTCAGCAGGGTCTTTCTCGCGGGGATCGTTCACGCCGCAAAGATGCACTGGATCTTCGCACGGAAGCGCTGTTCTCAGGCGCGGCCGATGGCGCGCTGGACCGTCCGCTCAAGGTCCTGGGGGTCCCATGGCTTGGACATGTACCGGAACAGCTTCACCTGGCTGATGATATCCGCCACCGCCTCCAGATCGGCCTGCCCGGATATCATGATCTTGTTACTGTCCGGCAGCCGCTCCTGCAGGTGACGCAATAGGATATCACCCTTCATGGGGTGCATCTGGTAGTCCACCAGGACCAACGGAATGGTACCACCACCGCCCAGGTAGGAGTCCACAAGCTGGAGCGCCTCGGAACCTGAATGCGCCACCAACACGTTCCACTCCTGGCCAAGGATGCGTCGCAGGTGCACGCGCAACGTCACCACCACAATGGGCTCATCGTCCACGATGAGGACTGCTGGCAACTGGTCCATGGGGCGGTTTCCTGCGGGTTCGATCATGGGAAACGCACGGAGAACTCGGTTTGTTCAGCCGTGGAGGAACATGTGATGGTGGCACCATGCGCATCCAGGATGCGCCGCACGATGCTGAGGCCGATGCCGGTACCCTCTCCCTTGCGCTTGGTGGTGAACATGGGGTCGTACATGCGCGCCATCACCTCCGGCGGAATGGGCGGCCCATTATTGCCGATGCGCACAACGGTGGCCCCTTTTTCGGTGGAGAGGGACACCTGCACCAACCCCACATCACCCACGGCCTGCATGGCGTTGCTGATGATGTTGGTCCATACCTGCGCCAACTCATCCTCCACCCCGCGCAACAGATGCTCCTCGGGCAGTTGCTGAACGATCCGCACACCCTTGCGGCCCGAAGCGGTGAAGAGCGTGGACACCATGCGCAACTGGCGGGCCAGATCGAACTCCGACTCATGCCGGACATCCTCCTTGTGCATGTAGTTGCGCAGGGCCTGCACCACGCGCGTGGCTCGGTCTGCGGCGAACCGGATGGTCCGGAGCGACTCACGGAGGCCGCTGACCGTGGTCATGGCCGTGAGGATGCGCTCCCGTCCGGGCTCCGAAACCAGTTGCTCCCAAGGCTCCTCCGGTGCAGCGCCCCAACCCATCTCGGCCAGCCGCGCCGACCAATGGCTGCCCGCAAGTTCCAACGCCAGCAGCCCGAACCGTTCGCGGATGAAATGCTCGCGCGCGGATCGTTCGGATGCTGCAGGGGCCTCCAGGGGCCATGCCATCAAGCGCAGGAGCAGCTGTTGTTCGTGCGCCGACAGACCGGGCAGGTCGCGCGCCAGGAGGTCCTGCACCAGGTACTCGATGTTCTGGGTGGAACCCACCACGGCACCCAGGGGGCTGTTGATCTCATGCGCCACCCCAGCGGTAAGGCGACCAAGCACCGAAAGGCGTTCCTGGATGATGAGCTCCTCCTGGGCCTGCTGCAACTGCCGCATGGCTGTGATCTCGGTCCCATAGACGTTCACGAACCCGAACTCAGGCACCGGAGCACCCAACAGATGGAACTGCCTGTCGCCACAGGCAGCCTCCACCTCGCCACCCTGCACCAGGGTGTCCGACAGCATGTCCGGCAGCGGGGCGCCCACCGCCAGCCCATAGGCCTGCATGACCGGCGCAGATGCGGCGTTCGCATACAACAACAGACCCTCCATGGCGAAGCGCAGCACGGGATTGGGGTTGCTGTCAGGATAGCGCGACATGGCCTCCAGTTCGCGGAGGCGTTTGCTTCGCTCCACGAGCGCCCCCGCCAGCTCGTCGTTCAAGCGTTGCTGGAGCTCGGTCCGCTTGCTCCGCTCCTCCTCCACCCGCGACTGCTGTTCCAAGCGCACCAATTGCGCGCTCAGCATGGCGGCGATGGTGCTCAAGGTGCGTTGGTGCTTGTCCTCATAGAATGCCGGGCGGTCGTTCTCGCTGTTGATCACCCCGAGCAACCGGTCGCCGAAAAGGATGGGAACCACCAGTTCCGACGCACGGGCGCGTTGATCGGGCACATAGCGCGGATCCTGGGAGGTGTCCGCGATACGTTCGGGGCGCCGATGGAACATCACATCACCCACGATGCCATCGCCGGGACACACCGCCGGCCCGTTGAGGGCGAACTCCTTACTGCGCGCACCATCGCGCCATGCCGCCCGCGGCACCAAACAGCCCCGTTCTTCCTCGAGGCGATAGATGACACAGTGCTCCAGCCCGAACTCCACGGCCACCCGCTCCACCACCTCCCACAACAAGGCCCCCTCATCACGGTGGCCCAACATGGCGGAGGCCATGCGGTTGATGGCCTGTTCCACCTCGAGGTCCAGCTGTCGGGCTGCGCCGATGCGGTCGCGCTCGAGGGCCTCGGACACGGCCGATCCGTAGGCCTCCAGGATGGTTGATGCACTTGCCGTGCGCCAGGGGCCGGGCGTGCATTGATCGAAGCAGAGAAAGCCCCACGGGGCTTCAGCGGTGCGCAGTGGAAGGGTCTGCAGGCGGACAACCCCCGAGGAGGCCATGAACGCGCGCAACCCGGGGTGCCCCTCATGCTGTTGTTCTGTGCTGTACGGTCGCATTTCCAGAAGGGCATCGCCCACCGGTCCATAATGCGCCAACGGGGCTTCGACCGGAGCCAGCCGCAACACGCCACCCTCCGGGGCATCGGCCCTCCACTTTAGGACGGTCCCGCAGGAACGCCCTTGGCCGGCCGGATCACCGAGCTTGTACAGGCTGATACGGTCGAGCCCCAAGGCACGACCCATCACCACCATGCCGATGCCGATGGACTCCATCACATCGTTGGACTCCAACAGGGCGGCCGTGCAGGTGGCCAGGGCTTCCACAAGCCGGGTGTTGAGCCGTGCCTCTTCCTGTGCCTCGCGCTCGGTGGTGATATCGAACACATTGCCCGAGAGCAGCACCTGGTCATCTTCCTCATAGAAACGCCCCACCTCACGCGCCCAGCGCTGGTGGCCGCGCTGGTGCCGGATACGGTACTCCACCACATACTCCTCCCGGGTGGCCATGGCCTTGCCGATCCGCTCGCGCACCGCAGCGGCGTCATCGGGGTGCATGGCGGTGTACCGGTCCATGGCACCGCCTGTAAACTCCGCCGGACGGTGGCCGGTAAGGTGCTCGATGAAATCGCTCACGAACAGGGGCCTGTACGTGGGAAGGGCCCGTGCCAGGAAGGTCGCTCCGGGGAGGTTGTCCACCAGGGCCTCGAACCAGCGCCGCCTTCGCTCCAGCTCCTGCGCCAAATGGATGCGATCGGTGATGTCGAGGTGGATGCCGATACTGCCGATGACCCTCCCCAAAACATCGAGCCGGGGTGCGCCGCTGATGAGCAGGTGGCGTTGTTCGCCATCGGGACGTATGATGGTCACCTCCCAGCGGCTCGAAAGGCCCTCTGAACGATCTTTTTGTGCTTGTTCGCGGAGAGCATCTGCCTGTTCCGGGTCGGCGAACCGGACAACATCCATTACGCGCTGACCGACCAGCCGTGGCTCAGGGCTTCCAAGCAGTTCGGTCATGGCAGCGTTCACCGAAAGGACGCGATCCTCGAGGTCCACCACCATCAGGCCCAGCCGCATGTTGGAGATGATGCTGCGGTAGTAGGCCTCCCGCTGGCGGAGCTCCAGGTCGGCCTGCAACCGCTCGGTGATATCATGCGCATTGATGCGCAGGAAGCGTTGGCCATGCTCGAAGGCACTGATGCGCAGCTCCATGGGCACACCGCGACCATGCCGGTCCTGCAACACGATCTCGTGCGGCCGGTCCAGAAAGGCAGCCTGTGGGTCACGGCCATACCATGCCAGAAGGTGGTTCCATAGGCGCGCCTGCCCACCATTGAGCACAAGGGTTCCCAGGTCGCAGCCCAGCGCCGCAGCTGCACTGAACCCATGGAACTCCTCGGCCCGCCGGTTCCACCGCACCACCCGGCCCTCGAGGTCCACCACGGCGATCTGGTCCAGGGAACTGTCCATCACCGCTTGAAGGGCCCTCGCCTGGTCGCGTGCCTGGTCCAGGGCCATCCGCGCCTCCTTCAGGCCACCCTGATAGGTCTGTTGCATGAAGGCGAACTCACCGATGGTATCGTGCGCAGGCAGGTCACCCAGGGTGAGCCCCAAGGAGGAGATGGGCTGCTCTGCGGTGATCAGCGGATTGGTGGCCATCAAGCGCAGTCCCGTACCCAGATGCACCACAGAGGACTTGAACCGGATCGCGCGCACACGGTCGTGGAAGAAGCGCAAGCCGGAGCCGGGCTGCAGGAGATCCTCCACAGAGGCCGGTCGGGTGGGTACGAAGACCTCTGCGACGGAGCGCCCGGGGAGGGCATCGGGAACCAATTTCCGCATGCCCGCGCCAACGAACACGAAGCAGCCCGCCTCATCCACTACCATGGAGAATGGCGATGCCGCGTCAAGCGCGACGGAGAAGGCCTCCGGGGTAAGTCCCTGCATGGGCGCTCAGACGATGCGGAAAAGGTCGTGCGTACCGGTATCCTCGCGGCGTTCCAGATGCTCGATCCCCACCGACCGACCGAAGCGTTCACCCAGGCCATGGACCATGCCCACCACGATGGGGGCCAGGCCTGGGCGGTGGGTGATGTAGGTGAGCAGGATGGAGCCGTCCGGCTGAACGGCGGAACGGAACTCGGGGGGGCGCAAGGCGGGCAGGATGTTGGCCACCCGGTCATGCAGCATGTCCAGATTGCCGAGGAACTCCTCCAGTGTGGAACCTGTCAGGGACATGAGGTCGCCGTAGCTCTCGGTGGACGAGTGGAGCACCCAATGGCGTCCAAAGGCCTCCAGCAGGGACGATGCCTCCACGTTCAGTTCTGCTGCGGCAGCGCCGACAATGGTGTAGGTGAGCTCGTCCGGATACGACTCCATTCCCAGGAACTCCACATCACTGCATCCCGCACGCATTGCGATGCGCTTCCACATGCCCTCGCCGTGGTGGCGCAGCACCAGTTCCTTGATGGAACGATTGATCAGTCCATACATGGGCAGTAGTTCTTCTTGTCCGGCGTAAGAAGGCGTAAGATAGCGCAGATCTGGCAATGCCGGGGCCCAGGTCGTTGGTGCCTGTTAGTCGGTCACCACCCGCACGCGGCGCCGGAACACCTCCACACCGTCGCTGAGCACCAGCAGGGTATAGCGCTCGGGTGCGAGTGCGGAAAGGTCCAACGGGATGCGTTCCTGACGCAACACCCCCAAGGCACGATCCAGCACCACAGCCCCCTGCGGATCGAGCACGCGCAGCTGCACCCCGCTTGCACGGTCCGCGAAGTAATCCAGCACCGTGGGACCCTTCGTGCGCGTGGGGAAGAGGCCGATGTCGGGCACTGTATCACGCACGATGGACGCATCGGCCGCCACGCGGAAGTGGTGCGTCACGCCGTGGCCATGGTCGCTTTCGAAGCGGCGCAGCAGTCCCCCTTCGACATCCAGGAGGCGCAACACCCCGCGACCACCGGCCGCGTTGTACCAGAACTCAAGACCGTCGCCGGCAGTATCCACCAGTGCCAGTGTGTAACAGCCCTCGGGAAGGTGCAGTGTGTCGGTGTACGTGCGGGAACTGTCCAGGCTGCCCAAGGGCCTGTCCAGCACCACGCGGCCATCGGCATCGGTCACCCGCAGCGCGTTATGTCCCGGTTCGTTGTTGGTGAGCAGTTGCACGAGCAGGGTCGTCGGATACCGCGGCACCGATGCGTAGGTGCTGCGCTGCAGGTTGTCCGCAGGCCAGGCATCGGGCTTGCCGTTCGGGCGCTCGAGCTTCACCACGAACACCGAAGGGTCCTCCCCTTCCAACGTGCCGGGCAAGAGCACCTCTGTCACTGCATCGAAAGGCAGATCGCCGGTCCAGCGATGGGTGCGCATCGCCCCGCCTGCGGGCCCGTAAACGATGTCCACGCTGCGCAGGGGGCGGGCGCCGCGGTTGCGCAGGCGCACAATGGCTGCACCACATGCGGGGTTGCGCAGGCGATGCATCGGGGCACTGCTGGGTGCGACGATGTCCAACAGCGCCACGTCGTGCTGCACAGCGGGAGCCTCCAGCTCCACCAGGCAGGCCGCAAGGTTCCAGTTCGCCGTACTGCTGTCATGCACATAGGGTTCCATCACCACGTCCACGGTGTGGATGCGCGATCCGCGCACAAGCGGCACGTCCACCACATCGGGCTGCTGCAGCTCACCGGGGCACCAGTGCCCGCGATCGAAGATCCAGGTGCCGGCCTGCGGCTGCAAGGGGTTGGTACCGCATTCGCGCCATAGGTCGCGGCGGTCCACCGTGCGCCCATCGAACCTCACTTCGCGCCACTTGCGGCAGAACTCCGCACAGCCATCGTCGGTGTGCATGCCATGGCCGGTCTGGTGCAACCGTATGCGGGCCCGCGCGGCGGATGGTGCCATGGTGAGGGTGCGCGGCGGAACGGCCTGTTCAAAAGGCGTCGTGGCATCCCCATATGGGAACTTCCCCCGGTGAAGGGTGTGGACAGCGATCACCCGTGCGGCTGGTGGACCGGTGATGCATACGAAGTCGACCGTAACGGCCCAGCCACGGTCATTGTTGGGCTCGTACCCGCTATGCTCGTAGATCACCTCCACGCTGTCGCGCAGCAGGGGACTGAGATCCGTTACGTCCACCTGCCAGCTAAAGGACCAGGGATTCTTGAAAAAGCCGCCGTACGGGGTGAGCATGCGAGCCAATTCGAGGGTGTCGGTGGTGCCCAACGGGTGCAGCAGGATGTGGTCGAGGTAGTCCCATTCGGCGCAACGCAGGCTGTCAGGACAAGCGAAGGTGACCGTGAGCAGCACCTGGCGCAGATCAACGGTACGCGCCGGGAATCGCACACGTGATGGGAAGGAGCGCACACCCACAGCGGGGTCCGTAACAATGGTGGCACGTTCATGGCTGCGCACGTACAGGGTGTCCTGACCGTGCAGGGAGACTACCAGGAAAAGAGCGGACAACAGCAAGTGGGAGCGCATGGCGCAAGTTGGGCAGCGAAAAGCTGATCACGACATGTTTTGTCGCAGTAATGGGTGAAAGCTTGCGTTTTTGGACCCAACCCCACCCTGCGCCCTGTGCGTACGGTGCCGCCTTTGGGCGGGCGCGGACCCAGGCATCCTTGGATGGGCACAGGAGCAACGGCCGACCCCTGGCCGCGCGGGAGGGACCGGCGCAAAAAAGGCATGGCGGCGGTCGGGTGGTTGTTCTCCGGCAGCCTTGTTACCTTGGTCCGGCATCCAACGGACCCTTCGCACCATGTCCTTCCACGGCAAGCTAAAGCGCTTCCTCCTCATCCTGGAGCAGGTGAAATATGCCCCCACGTTCGCCCGGCTTCAGGAACATCTCGAACAGCATGGTTTCGAGATGAGCGCCCGCACCTTGCAGCGCGACATTGAGCAGATCCGGGTGGAGCTGGGGTTGGAGATCGGCTACGACCGCACCCGGAACACCTATCACCTGCCCTCTGCCGATGGGCGCCATAGCGTGCTGCCCCTGTTGGAGCGGGCGGTCTTGGGCGAGCTGCTCGCTGCCAGCGGTTCTGACCTGCGAAGCACCGCCGATGTGGTGCTGATGGAGCGCAATGGTGCCTTGCAAGGTCTGCAGCATTGGGGTGCGTTGCTGCGCGCCATCCGCGAACGCCGCTGGGTGGAGATCGCCTACCAGCGTTTCCAGAAGGAAGCGGGAAGCACCTTCCGCATGCGTCCGTTCCTGCTGAAGGAATACGGGGGGCGATGGTACGTGCTGGGCATGGCCGATGGCTATGACAACCCGATCTCGCTGGGGCTGGACCGCATCACCGGACTGGTGGTCACCCAGAAACGCTTCGCCGCCACCGATCGCGCGGCGGTGGAGGCCTACTACGCCCATGTGATCGGTGTTGATGCCTCGGCCGGCAAGGTGGAGCGCGTGGTATTGCGCTTCACACCTGTGCAGGGCAAGTACGTGAAAGCCCTCCCACTGCACCCGACGCAGAAGGTGGTGAAGGAGGACCGCGAAAGCACGGTCATCGAGCTGTTGGTGCACCCCAACCGGGAGCTGCACAACGAACTGCTGGCCATGGGAGATGGCGTACGCGTGATGGAACCCGCCTCCCTGGTGAAGGCCATCGCAAAGGCCCACAAAGCGGCGGCCAAGCAATACAAGTAGGGCTGCCGTTCACTCCCGGGTTGGTGTTCTCATCACCCTGTCCAACGTCGGCAAGCAGGGTTGGGTGAACCTCGCAGGACCATCCTGCGTGCCTTGCGCGCCCGTCCTCATCTGTTCACCTCCGGTGGCGTGGGCATCGCGCCATGTGATCAACAAGGGATCGACCTTGGATCTAACTTTGCTGCGTCCATGGGACCTATACCTACACGATCGGCGCACAAGCCCCTGAAGATCAAGGATCCAAGGGCTGCGTTCCACGTGGAACACCCCGGACAAGGCAAGCACCTGTACCGATGAGCACTTTGGAGGCATACGATGTGGTGGTAGTGGGCGGCGGACATGCCGGCTGTGAGGCAGCAGCGGCGGCCGCCAACCTCGGCTCGCGCGTGCTGCTGGTGACCATGAACATGGGGGTGATCGGACAGATGAGCTGCAACCCGGCGATGGGGGGGGTTGCCAAGGGACAGATCGTACGTGAGGTGGATGCCCTGGGTGGCTACTCCGGCATCGTCAGCGATCGAAGCACCGTCCAGTTCCGCATGCTGAACCGCAGCAAGGGTCCCGCCATGTGGAGCCCCCGCAGCCAGAACGACCGCAACCTCTTCGCCAGCGAGTGGCGCCGCATGCTGGAGCAAACCCCCAACGTCCATTTCTGGCAGGATAGCGTGCAGGAGATCGTGATCGAACACGACCGCGTGGTCGGGGTGCGGACCGGCATGGGCATGCACATCCCCTGCCGCTCCGTGGTGCTCACCAGCGGGACCTTCATGAACGGCATCATGCACATCGGTGAACGCCAGTTGGGGGGTGGACGGGCGGGCGAAAAGGCCAGCCATGGCATCACGGAGCAGCTCGTCTCCCTGGGCTTCGAAGCGGGACGAATGAAGACCGGCACCCCCCCTCGGGTGGACGGCCGCAGCATCGACTACAGCGTGCTGGAGGAACAGCCCGGCGATACCGACCCGAACAGCTTCAGCTACCTGCCGGGTACCAGCGCCATCCGCGGTCTGGGGGCACGACCCCAGCTCAGCTGCTGGATGACCTACACCAGTCCAGAGGTGCATGCCATCCTCCGCACCGGCTTCGACCGCAGCCCCATGTTCAATGGCCGCATCCGTGGTCTGGGTCCCCGCTACTGCCCCAGCATCGAGGACAAGATCGTCCGCTTCGCCGACAAGGACCGCCACCAGATCTTCGTGGA
>CAZLGY010000057.1:0-17748 GCA_964559165.1 uncultured Chryseobacterium sp. | reverse complement strand
GATGCGATCGCCTGTCCCAGATCGGTCTTCGGTGCAATATCACCATAGCCCACCGTGGTGAGCGTGACGATGGCCCAGTAGATGCTGCGCGGAATGCTGGTGAACCCGGCCTCCGGTGTTTCCACCACGTACATCACCGCGCCGAACACGGTAACAAGGGCGAGCACCGCCAGCATGAAGACGATGATGCGGTGCCGGCTGGCCAGCAGGGCCAGCAGGAGCAACCGGGCCTCGCGGACGTAATCCAGCAGGTTGAGGATGCGGAACACCCGTGTGATGCGCAGCACCCGTACCACCGTGAGCGATGCAGCGCCCGGCATCACCAGGCCCAGCAGTGAGGGAAGCACCGCCAGCAGGTCGATGACACCGAAGAAGCTCGTGATGTAGCGGCGCGGCTGCGGTGTGCACCAAACGCGCACCATGTACTCCAACGAAAATAGCCCGCCAAGTATCCCCTCCAGCAGCCGAAGGTGTGTGCCCCATCTGGCTCCCACGCTCGCGACGCTCTCCATCAGCACAAGCACCACGCTCAGCAGGATGGCGTAGAGCAGCACCACATCGAACCGCCTTCCCGCCGGTGTATCCGACAGGAAGACGATCCGGTATACGCGCTCCCGAAGGGAACCAGCGGCATTGCCTTCCATCAGTACGAAGATGGGGCTTCCCACCCGATACCTTTGCGCCATGGCGTTCCGAACAGTGGATGAGGCCTTTGTAAAGGCCTTGCAGGCGGTGGTCACCACCGGCGACGTATGGGTCGGACAGGAGGAGCGGGAGCGCTACGGGCACGATGAGACCGAGGACCTCGTGCATCCCCCGGAGGTGGTGGTGCGCGCAACCAGTACAGCCGAGGTGAGCGCCGTAGTGCAGCTATGTGCCCGTCATCAGGTGCCGGTCACACCCATTGGTGGGCGAACGGGTCTCAGCGGCGGAGCCCTTGCTGTGCACGGTGGCGTTGGGTTGGCATTGGACCGCATGGACCGCATCCTGGAGATCGACGAGCGGAACCTGCAGGTGCGTGTGCAGCCTGGCGTGATCACACAGGTGTTGCAGGAGGCCGTCGCGGAGCGGGGGCTCTATTACCCCCCAGACCCGTCCAGCCGCGGCAGCTGCACCATCGGTGGCAACCTGGCAGAGAACGCCGGTGGGCCGCGTGCCGTGAAATATGGGGTCACCCGCGATCTCGTGCTCAACCTGGAAGTGGTGCTTCCCAACGGGGAGGTCATCCGCACCGGCGCCAATACCCTGAAGAACGCCACCGGTTACGACCTCACGCACCTCATGGTGGGGAGCGAAGGCACCCTGGGCATCATCACTGAAGCTGTGCTGAAATTGCTGCCCTTGCCGCGCCATACCATGCTCATGCTGGTACCCTTCCCCGATGCGGTGAAGGCCTGTGAGGCGGTCAGTGCCGTGTTCCGTGCAGGGGTCGTGCCGAGCGCCATGGAGTTCATGGAGCGCGATGCCATCGCCTGGACGATGCGCTTCACCGAAGGACTGCCGGCACAACTTTCCACCGGACCTGCGGCATACCTGCTGATCGAGGTGGACGGCAACGAGACCGATGTCCTGATGCGCTCGTGCGAGACCATCCTTGGTGTGGTGGAGGCTCACGGGGCGGGGGAGGTCCTCCTCGCAGAAAGCGCAGCTGACAAGGATGCACTCTGGCGACTGCGGCGCAGCGTGCCCGTAAGCGTGAAAGCACACAGCATCTACAAGGAGGAGGACACCGTGGTGCCCCGGTTCGAGCTGCCACGCCTGTTGCAGGGCGTGAAGGAGATCGGCGCGCGATATGGCTTCACGTCCGTCTGCTATGGCCATGCAGGCGACGGTAACCTGCATGTGAACATCATCAAGGGCGATCTGAGCGAGGCCTTCTGGGAGGTTGAACTATCCAAAGCGATCCGCGAGATCTTCACCCTGTGCGTGTCGCTGGGGGGGACGCTCAGCGGCGAACATGGCATCGGACTGGTGCAGCGGTCCTACATGGACATCGCCTTCACACCCGCACAGCTCCAGCTCATGAGGGCCATCAAGCACGCCTTCGACCCGCTCGGCATCATGAACCCGGGCAAGGTCCTGCCCGATATGTAAGCCTGCGGGAAGGGTCAGTTGGAACCGTCCAATGCAGCGATCAGGTCGCGCATGCTCTTGAAGAGTTTCATGCCGTGAGGCGTGTCGGTCAGTTCCACACGGCTCAGTTGGGACCCCGTCAGCCAGAAGTTCACCCGTTCATCGGGTACCATGGCACGCAGTTTCACAAGGTAGTCAGGTACCTCTGACGGGGCCGGACTGGCCATGAGCACCGATAGGAACACCAACGGACCCTGATGGAGGTAGGCGACCTGTCGCAGGTCCTCCAGGGGGACGCTCTGTCCAAGGTAGATGGTACGCACCCCCTTGCTGCGAAGTACATGGTTCGCGTAGAGCAGACCCAGTTCATGGATCTCGTCCTCCATCAGGTGCAGCACATACGTGGGCCCCTTTCCATCCACGCCCGGAGACAGGATCTGGGTGGCCGTGATGAGCTCGTGGCGGATGAGGTTGCTCACGAAATGCTCTTGTGCCGGGCAGATGGCGTTGGTCTGCCACAGCACACCGATATTCTCCAGCAGGGGAACGAACACTTCCTCCACCAACCCCCTGAAACCGTTGTGCTCCGCATAGGTTCTGGAAGTGCGCACGAAGAGGGCCTCATCAAAGGAGAGCATGGCCATCTTCAACGTGTTCAGCACATCCCCCCCCTTGCCCATGCGCTCGGACAACTCCTGCACCTTGCGCTCCCGCTCGTCGGGTGTCATGGCCGCGATATGCGAGATCTTGACACCATGCTGGTTCAGGAAGCTCACGTTCATGATGGTCTTGAGCTGCTCCAGACCATAGAAGCGGATGTTCGTATCACTGCGCTCGGGCTCCAATAGTCCGTAGCGTTTCTCCCACATCCGTATGGTGTGGGCCTTCACGCCCGAGAACTCTTCAAGGTCGCGGATCTGGAAGTGCGTGAGGAAGGGCTTCATGGTGGACCGAAATGGCGTTTCGTTACCTCGACCCCTTGGAACGCCCCATCCTCAAGGAATGTTCGTTGGGCAAAAATGGAAAGGGGCGCCCCTTGCGGAGCGCCCCCGTCCAAACCGACCCTGGCCTTAGTGGGCCACTTGCACCGGTGCGGTCACCACCGAGCCTTCTCCACGGATGCTGAGCACGTAGCTGCCGTTGCTCACGCCGCTCATATCGAGGCTGATACGGCTTTCGCCGGTCGCGATGCTGCGGCTGCCCAGCGCGAGCACTTCGCGGCCGGTCATGTCCAGCAGGCGGATGTCAGCCTGGGTGTTCATCTTGCTGTCCATGTCCACGAAGAGGACGTCGCTGGTCGGGTTCGGCCACACGTTGAGGCCGCTCAACAGGGCGCTCTCCTCCACACCGGTGGCGAGGGGAAGCTCCACCAGGTCGCCGCCCGAAGGCAGTGCCACCCAGATACCGAAACCAGGACCATCGCTGTTGTTGGCGGGGTTGAGGAAACCGCTGGCCACTGCCACCAGAGCCGCGTCGGCGAGGCCGAGAGCGTTCAGGGGGGCGCTGTAGCTAACCACCGGTGTTCCGTCAGGCAGTTGTACCTGCAAGGTCAGGTCCACAGCGGGCACCTCCAGGTAATCGCTGCTGAACTCACCAAAGCTGAAGGGGGGCACCACCACGGCGCCACCCAGCACGGCCACCTCGGCCACCTGCACGGTGGGGGCGTCGGTGCTGCCGTGGATCACCAGGATGTCCACGTTACCGTCCACGCTGGCAGCCTCACGGCCGGGAGCGAACACGTTGATGTCGAAGGGCTGGGCGGGGTTGTAACCGGAACCGCTCACGATACCGTTGGCCACGAGCACGTAGGTCTCACCATCGGCGAGGTTGTAGTCGAAGGTGGCGATGATGTCCTGCGCGCCGGTGCTGTTGCCCGGGGCGATACCCACCTCCAGGTCAACACCTGCGGGAAGGTCCAGGAACGGGGTGGCGGTGCGGAAGGCGAAATCGTTCACGGCCAACGCGCCGTTGATGTATACGTCCACGACGGCAGCGGCGGCATCAGCACTGTTGTGGATCACCTGCACACGTGCACTTGGCTCGGTGGCCAGGGGCAGTTGCACCAGGGGACCGCCGGTGGGCAGGGCCACCCACACGCCGAAGGCAGGACCGTTGCTGTTGTTGGCGGGGTTCAGGAAGCCGCTCGCAACGGCCACCAGCGCAGCGTTCTCCAGGCCGAGGGTGGCCAGGGGGGCATCATAGGCCACCACGGGGGTGCCGTCGGGAAGTTGGATCTCCAAGGTCAGGTCCACAGCGGGCACCTCCAGGTAGTCCGGGGTGAACTCACCGAAGCTGAAGGGGGACACCACCACGGCGCCACCCAGCACGGCGGTCTCAGCCACCTGCACGGTGGGGGCGTCGGTGCTGCCGTGGATCACCAGGATGTCCACGTTACCGTCCACGCTGGCAGCCTCACGGCCGGGAGCGAACACGTTGATGTCGAAGGGCTGGGCGGGGTTGTAACCGGAACCGCTCACGATACCGTTGGCCACGAGCACGTAGGTCTCACCATCGGCGAGGTTGTAGTCGAAGGTGGCGATGATGTCCTGCGCGCCGGTGCTGTTGCCCGGGGCGATACCCACCTCCAGGTCAACACCTGCGGGAAGGTCCAGGAACGGGGTGGCGGTGCGGAAGGCGAAATCGTTCACGGCCAACGCGCCGTTGATGTATACGTCCACGACGGCAGCGGCGGCATCAGCACTGTTGTGGATCACCTGCACACGTGCACTTGGCTCGGTGGCCAGGGGCAGTTGCACCAGGGGACCGCCGGTGGGCAGGGCCACCCACACGCCGAAGGCAGGTCCGTTGCTGTTGTTGGCGGGGTTCAGGAAGCCGCTTGCAACGGCCACCAACGCTGCGTTCTCCAGGCCGAGGGTGGCCAGGGGGGCATCATAGGCCACCACAGGGGTTCCGTCGGGGAGTTGGATCTCGAGGGTGAGGTCGATCGCGGGCACCTCTAGGTAGTCCGGGGTGAATTCACCGAAGCTGAAGGGGGACACCACCACGGCGCCACCCAATGCGGCCGTCTCGGCCACTTGCACGGTGGGGGCATCGGTGCTGCCATGCACGACAAGGATGTCCACGTTGCCGTCCACGGTGGCGCCTTCACGGCCGGGAGCGAACACGTTGATGTCGAAGGGTTGGGCGGGGTTGTAACCGGAACCGCTCACGATACCGTTTGCCACGAGCACGTAGGTCTCACCATCGGCGAGGTTGTAGTCGAAGGTGGCGATGATGTCCTGCGCGCCGGTGCTGTTGCCCGGGGCGATACCCACCTCCAGGTCAACACCTGCGGGGAGGTCCAGGAACGGGGTGGCGGTGCGGAATGCGAAGTCATTGATGGCAAGAGCACCGTTGACGTAAACATCCACCACGGCCGCCGCAGCGTCGGCGCTGTTGTGGATCACTTGGACGCGCGCTTGCGACCAAGCTTCGGTGCCGGCCACAAGGCCCGCCACCAGCAGTGGGAAAGAGAGTCGTTTCGTGTTCATGATCGGTTGTATTGTTTGGACAACACAACACGAACAGAGGATCACCAGGTTTTGTTCAGCGCTTTCGACAAAAAATTGAACAAGCCTGACACGAGTGTGACATAAGGTGACTGACCATCAGCGCACTAAGGTCACGTGACCGAAGTGTTCTTTGGGCTCTTTGGTAATGGCGTCGACCATGTAGACACGGTATCCATACACCCCGTTCGGCACGGGAGTGCCTCCATTGGTGCCATCCCACCCCGCCTTGAACGGACCCTCCTGGCGCCAGATCGCCCCGCCCCATCGGTCGAAAATGGTGAGGTCATAGGTTTCAAGGTCTACAACGTTGACCACCGGAGTGAAGACATCGTTATACCCATCCCCATTGGGACTGAAGGCATTAGGCCCATAGAAGACATGGTCCTGTGGCTTCAGGTAGGCGATGATGGTATCTGTCACCCACCATTGCGCCGTGAATTCCGCAGCGGTGCTGTCATCCGGAAGATAGGCTGTGTTCTTCACGTACCAATGGAGGAAGTCGTAGTACATGTTGGGTCCCACGGACACTTCAAGGTCCACACCTTCCGGCACGGTGATGAGGGTGGGGAAGGTGGTGTAGGTGTTCCCCCCCACGGTGATGCTGGCGCTGTTGCGCGGTTCCACGTCGAGGAGTATCGCATACCGGGTGGGCGGCACGAAATGGGCGACAACGCTGTCCGCGGTGAGCAGGTCCACGGTCACCAGCGAATCCTCGAGCGAGGGGAGCACGTTGTTGGTGCTGAACACTTCCCAATGGCTGAACAGCCATCCTTCTTCAGGCAGCGGGGCCAGGGTGGTGTTGATGCCACCGTAGTAATCACCCGCGAACGGGTAGTCCGTGGGGGTGATGGAATTGATACGGATGCGACCGCTCAGCGGAGGGTCCACATGGAAGACCACCCGATTGGGGCCCTCCAGTTCATAGCAGTCCACCATGCCTTCCTGCACCTGCACGCAACGCTCCTCGATGAACTCGCGCAGCACCTGGACATTGGCCTCCCATTGCGCCATGGAGCCCCCCCAACGTGCCACCTGGCCGGGCATTTCGGGCGCTATCAGGGCCACCAGGCTGTCCAGGAACGGTAACATGTGGTCGCAGTTGAACAGCGTATTGCCCAGATCCACGTAGCGGTTCACATAATAGTCATGCACCATTTGGTTCTCGGTGATGAGCTTCTCAAGGATCACCGTATGGCCCTGTCCACCGGGGTCGGGGAGCTGCTCTGCATCGCACGGGTCCGCCGTGGGGCTCTGGTTGGGAATGCCGGTGAAGTTGGTGTAGTGGCCGAAGGTGGCATCCATGTCCCACAGGATGTAGCCCCATTTCTTGTGCTCGCCGGCGGGGTCAAGACCGCGCCACCACGCCGTGTTCCAGTTCAGCCAATCGGCGCACACCGTATAGCTGTTCAGGCAGAAGTAATCCACGAGGCTTTTCCAGTTGAACTGGGCATCCACCGTGGCGAAGGCGGCAGGGTCGCCCATGTCGTTGTTCTGGATGAAGCTCCGCAATGCATCCCAATCGGCCTGCGCCTGGCCACCACCGTACTCGGTCCACGTGCCACCCCAGGTCTTGAGCATCTGCACGTCGAATTCGTCCTGGTCGTAATAGTACCGCGTGTAGTCGTGGTCGTCCACCTTCTCACGCACGTCATACACCCCCCAGTACTGCCCGTTCATGTATAGCACGGCGGGTTCATAGCTCCGCTCGTCCAGGCGCAGGTCACCCGTCTGGCTCAGTGCTTGCACATAGGCGTCGCGGATGTGGGCCGGCTGCCCGGGACCAAAGTTGAAGTTGTCGCCGGCCGCCGCCTTGATGATCAGGCGCTGGTACTTCTGCCGGTCCTTCGTGCGGAACACCGGGTGGCGGATGGCATCGTTGTAGCCGGTCTGGTCGCGGGCGATGTAATCGAACCCCCGCTGGGCATACGCCCAGCTGTCCTGGCCGTGTTCATTGAACTCCCCCACGGCTTCGGCCCAAAGCGCTCCGGCAGGGCTGAAGTACTCGAGGTTCCCGAAGGGTTGTATGCCACCATCGCCCCCCAGGAGCTCGTCCAATTGGTCGCCGCTGATGCTGATCACGGGTACCGTGTGCGAGACGCCAACGAAGTAGGAGTTCGTGGTGGTGAAGCTCGCGTTCGCACCCGCCGCGAAACAGGCCGCACGGATCACCGTGGTGCCGTTCATGTTCACCGGTCCGGCGTAGGCGGTGGAGGTGGCCGTGGGTTCGGAACCGTCCAGGGTGTAGCGGATCGTGGCGCCCGCAGGACCGCTCATGGTCACGGCCGTCGCCCCGGGAAAGAACCCACCGTCCGGGGACAGGCTGGGCGCTGCCAGGTAGTTGGTTGCAGCACCGGCATTCGCCGCTCCGGGTGTTGGTGCGGTGAACAGGCTCCAGGTGGCTGCACCATCGGTCGTGCGGCCGCGGGAATGTCCCACCCTGGTCCGCTGGCCAAGGGTCAGTTCGAAGTCGTCCACGGCATCGCCTGCTGCATTGCTCAGGATCACGTGGTCCTCCTCGGTCTGGTTCAGGTTGAAGCTGGCGTGCACCCACGCTCCCGCCACCTCGTTGCGCTTGCTGCAGATGATAACGCGGTAGCCACCTGCTGGAACGGTGACACCGGCGGGGATCTGCCATTTCAAGGGATTGCCCGCCCGATTGGTCATCCACCATCCCCCCAGGTCAACGGCCGCTCCCCCCGGGTTGTACAGCTCCACCCAGTCCTCGTAGCCCCCGAAGTTGTCCGCATAGCTGCTCAGGTTGGAGGCGCAAACCTCGTTGATGACGACCTGGGCGCTGGAGTACAAGCTGCTCAAGATCAACAGGAAAGATGTTCCTATTGCAAGGATCGGTCGGCGTTTGGTCATCGGCTTACAGGTTCCGCAAGGTAGGTGATCGTCCTTCTCCATCCGATGCTTCACATTCACTTCCGCCTGTCATTCCCGGAAGGCTGATGTGATCGGTACATTAACAAGACGTGACCGGAACATGTTCCGGTGCCTGGCAGGTTCGTGAAAACAGGAACGGCGACCCGAAGGCCGCCGTTCCATCATCGCTACGGTCACTGATGCTCAGCCCTTGGCCTTGGCGTTCGCACCGATGTGCTGGCCCAGGAACCGCTCCATGGCTTCGTAGAACTCGAAGCGGTTCTCTTCGTTGCGGAAACCGTGCCCTTCGTCGTCCTTGACCATGTAGTCCACCGTGACGCCCAGCTTCTTGAGCGCCTCCACCATCTGGTCGCTTTCGGCCTTCACCACGCGCGGGTCGTTGGCCCCTTGTGCAACGAAGAGCGGTGCCTTGATCTTGTCCGCGTTCAGAGCAGGTGATGCGGACGCCAGCAGCAGGCTGTCCTTTTCGGGGTGGCCCACCTGTTCGTAGAGCACTTCACGCCAGGGTCCCCAGTAGGGCGGTATGGTGCGCTGGAAGGTGAACAGGTTGCTCACGCCAACGTAATCGATGCCGCATGCGTAAAGGTCGGGCGTGAATGCAAGCCCCGCCAGGGTGGCGTACCCGCCGTAGCTGCCGCCGTAGATGGCCACCCGCTTCGGGTCGGCGATGCCCTCGGCCTTCAGCCATTCAACACCGTCCGTTACATCGTCCTGCATGGTCTTGCCCCATTGCTTGAAGCTCTTCATCCAGAATTCGCGGCCATAACCGGTGCTGCCCCTGAAGTTCACCTGCAGCACGGCGTAACCGCGGTTGGCGAGGAACTGGGCTTCGGGGTCGTAGCCCCATTGGTCGCGTGCCCATGGACCGCCATGCACCATCATCACCACCGGCAGCCCCTTTTCCCCCCGACCTTTCGGCAGGGTGAGGTAGCCGTGGATGGTGAGGCCATCACGGCTCTTGTAGCTGATGGGCTTCATCGCGGCGAGGTCGTTCTCGTTCAGCCACGGGTAAAGCGTGGCGAGCTCTTCCACCTTGTCGGCCGTGGCGTCGTAGAAGTAGTACTTGCCGGGCATGCGGTCGCTGCCCACCCACACGATGTTCTTGGTCTCACTATCGTCAGCGCCGTATACCCAGGTCTCATAACCCGCGAACTTGGCCTCCATCTTGGCATACATGGCCTTGGTCTCCTCGTCCAGGAAATGGCGCTCGCTCTTGGCACCGGTCCAGGTGACCATGGTCAGCACCTTGCGCTTGCGGCTGTAATCGAGCCCGTCCACATCGTTGTCGGCGTTGGCGAACAGCTCCTTCACCTCCTTTCCGGTGGCCATGTCGTACTCCACGATGGCGCTCTTGTCGCGGCCGTTGAGGTTGCTGCTGGCGTACAGGTTCTTGTTGTCGAAGGTGAAGAACAGCGGGGAGAAGCTGTCCTTGAAATCCGTCCGCATGAACTCCTTGAAGGGCTCCTTGTCGCTGGCACGGTGGTAGTACACACTGGTGACACCCTCGGTGCGGGTGGCGATGCGGATGACACCGTTGTGGTCCGTCATCCAGCTCTCAAAGCTCTCCTTGTTGTCGTACAGCGCCTTGGCCTCGCCCGTTTCCACATTGATCAGGTAGGGGTCGAAGATGCCCGGGTCGCGCTGGTTCATCTGCACCATGATGTGCTTCTCCATGCCGGGGATGTTGTGGAGGTCGTCCAACGTACCGGCGCGCACACCCTTGGTGGGGGTAAGTGGCTTGGCATCGGCACCATCGATGCCTACGCTGAACACGATGAAGTTCTCATCACCATTGATGTCACGGCTGTACACGATGCGGTCACCCTTCCAGAAGTAGCCGCCGATGTCACGCACGGTATCCTGGGTGATCTGGGTGGCGGTGGTGTCGCCGATCCTTTGCACGAAGATGTTCATGCGGCTCTTCCACGGTGCCCGGTAGCTGAAATACTGTCCGTCCGGGCTGATGCGGAAGCCAGCCTTCTCGGGGTTCTTGAAGAAATCGCGCATCGGGATGGTGGGCGCTGGTGTATCCGTCGCTGGCACGTTCTCCGCAGCGCCTCCACAGGCGCTGAACAGGGTGATCCCCGCCAACAAGGCGGTACCGATCAAGGGTCGCATGGACATGCTATGGTGTGTTTGTGGGGTAAAGATCTGGTGCGGAGCTCGATCGGGAGCGCTATCTCCACGAGCGGTTGAGGGGCGGGATGAACAGCTCAGGGGGCCGCGTAGCGCTCCACGAACACCTTGCGGTCTGCCTCCACCCGCTCCTCCAGCTGGTAGCGCCGCGCCAATGCCCAAGGCACCGTGGCGCCGGGGTCCACCAGGTCCGCCCAGGCGTCCACACGCACCAGCCTGTCGGCACTTGGCCAGCCACTGTAGAGGTCTTGCAGGCCCGTGGTGGGGTGGATGCCCCGCAACGCCAGCAGGCTGTCCAATTCGGCCGGCCGTTGCACCAGGGTGCTGTCAAGGTGCCAGGCATAGGCATCGCGATACCAGCCAGGCTGCAGCAGCACGATCCCATCGCCCCGCCAGGCCTCTGCCTGCGCCACCACCCGGCTTGGATGCGGATAGTCCGTGTTGAACGGTTCAAAGGTGGCCGCCATCCCCACTACGGGCACGGCCGCTGCCGCCCACGCCCAAGGGCGCCCCGCCAGCAGCGCCTCGAAGGCCAGTGCCACCCACAGTGCGAAACCGGGTGCGGCGAACAGCAGGTATCGGTCCAGGAACATCGGTGTGTGGTACGAGATCAGGAAGAGACCCAGCAGCGGTGCCGCCATCCATGCGATCGCCACGCGCATCCCGGCAGCCCGAGCGCGCCAGGTGCCCGCCAGCAGCACCGTCATGAACAGCACGGTGAGCACCGGTGCATTGCTCCAACGCCAGAGGGTGTTGTAGAGCTCTTCAGGCTCTGGTGCCGTGAGCCACGTGCCTGCGGTGGATGTGTAGCGCAGCCGCTCGTAGAAGATCACCGCGTACGGCAGGTAGGCGAGCAGCGTGTCGACCAGCGCGGTGCGCACGGCCCGCGCTGCCGGGCGCCAGGGTCCGGGCATCAGCACCAGGAGCAGGTGGATGACCGGTACCATCCAACCAAGGAAGTGGGTGTACACCAGCAGTATGTACAGCGCCACGAGGTACCAGCCGGCCCGCGGTGCGCCCACGGCCGCCCGGCGCAGTTGCCACATGGCAGTGGCAGTGAGAAGTGCGAACAGGGCGTAGCCCCGCACCTCGTGGGCGAACGCCTGGTGGTGCGCGCTGAGGATCACCAGCAGGGACCCGAGCACCCCCACCCGGAAGCCCCCCAGGGAGCGTCCCAGCAAGAACAGTGGCCAGATGAGCATCACGCTGAGAACGACCGATGGAAGGCGCAGCCACGCCGTATCCAGGGGCACCAGCCGCACCCAGCAATGGGTGAGCAGGAAGTGGAGCGGTGGGTTGTTCTCGTGCCGCAACTGTGCGAACAGGTCGGGCAGCGTGCGATGGGCCATCACCACCGTGAACGGCTCATCATGGGCCAGTTCGGTGGCCCCCACCCACGGGAGCCGCAGCGCAAGGGCCAGGGCCAACAGTCCCACAAGGGTCCAACGGTGCAGCCGCGGCATGGCGCGAAGCTACCCGACCGGCCCGATCGGTCGATGCATCACCTGGTGCGGACCGATGCCCGCGATGTCGAAGAGGGGACCCTGCCCGGCGAAGCCCATCCGCTGGTAGAACGGGATGGCGCCCTCGCGGGCATTGCACCAGAGCAGGTCGGCACCGCGCCGGGACAGCTCCTCCAGCGCCAATGCGAGCAGCATACGGCCGCATCCCTTGCCGCGGACGTCCGCAGCGGATGCCATGCCCCGAAGGCGGTAGGGGACAGCAGCCTCCAGGGCTGGATGCCGTTCCGGTCCGAAGGACCCCACGGCCACGCATCGCCCGGCCAGAAAGGTCCCCACGTGGAAGCCACCGGGTACCGTGTCGCTTGGGAAATGGCAGTCCGCCAGGGTGCCACCGGGCCGCAGCACCGCCAGGCGCAGGGGATGGGTGGCCTCCAAGGGGATGAGGGTGGCATGCATCATGGGTGGGCCATGTGGTCGTGGAGGGCACTGGCTACGAACGCACTTGCGGCTCCATCGCGGTGGGGTAGCAACAGGTCCAGGGCCTCGCCATCCACGAGGGTTACCCGCAGGGTGTCCCCGGTGGGTGCCAGGTGGGCCGCGATGCCTGCGACCTCACCCCGCCCAAGGCTGCGCGCGCGGGCTGGCAGTGGCAGGCTCAGTTGTCCCAACAGGGCTGCGCGCTCGCTGAGGCGCAATCCGGTGGGGGTCACCGATAGGGCGCGCGGGGGGAGGAAGAGCACCGCGAAGAGCCCCCAAGCCAGCAGGGTGGACATGCTCCAGCGGGCCACCCGCCAGGCGCTCGAACGTGCGAACGGAACCACGGACAACACGGCGCCCAGGGCCGTTCCTGCAAGCACGGCCACCACGGCTGCCAGCGCGATGCGTGCAAGGTGCGGCCAGGCATTGCCGACCACCTGGCCTGCGTGGCGCAGGATGTACCCGGCGTGCTCGTGCACCAGCACATGCTCCACGGGCGTCACCGGGTCGACCGGCAAGGCCCACGCGGCCACGCCGATGGCGGCAACCATCATGCCCAGCGCCGCACCCGCCAGCAGCATCCAACGGGGGGGCTCCCCGGAGCGGTGGTCGCGGGCCGCTGCCATCGGGCTACTTGAAGTAGCGCATATCCGCGCCGGCCTTCAACCCTTTCACGCTGGCCAGGATCAGCTTGATCACGTTCTCCACATCTGCGCGGTGCACGGTCTCCACGGTGGTGTGCATGTAGCGGAGCGGCAGGCTGATGAGCGCACTGGGAACCCCTGCGCTGCCGTAAGCGAACGCGTCGGTGTCGGTGCCCGTCGCGCGGCTCTGCGCGGCGCGCTGGAACGGGATCTTCTGTGCCTCGGCCGTGCGTACGATGTGCTTGAGCACATTGTTGTGCACCGCCGGGGCATAGCTCAGCACGGGACCCTTGCCACAGGCGATGTCGCCGCTCTGGATCTTGTTCATCAGCGGGGTCTGGGTGTCGTGCGTCACGTCGGTCACGATGGCGAGGTCGGGTTTCAATCGTTCCACGATCATCTCCGCGCCCCGCAGGCCCACCTCCTCCTGCACGCTGTTGGTGACGTAAAGCCCGAAGGGAAGCTTCACCTTCTGCTCCTTCAGCAGGCGCGCCACTTCGGCGATCATGAAGCCGCCCATGCGGTTGTCGAGCGCCCGGCCCACGAAGTTGCGCTGGTTCATCACCATGAACTCGTCCTCATAAGTGATCACGCAGCCCACGTGCACGCCGAGCGCCTCCACCTCCTCCTTGCTGTTGCAGCCGCAGTCCAGGAAGATGTTGTCCAGGCTGGGGGTGATCTCCGTCTTCCCATTGCGCACGTGGATCGCCGGCCAGCCGAAAACAGCCTTCACCAGGCCCTTTTCAGTGTGGATGTTCACCCGCATGCTGGGCGCAATGATGTGGTCGCTGCCGCCGTTGCGCCGCACATAGATGAAGCCCTCCTTGGTGATGTAGTGTACGAACCAGCTGATCTCGTCGGCATGCGCCTCGATGACCACCTTGTACTTCGCCCCCGGGTTGATCACGCCCACAACGGTGCCGTATGGGTCCACGATGTGGTCGTCGACGTACGGCTTCACATAGTCCAGCCAGATGCGCTGCCCCGCGCTCTCGAAGCCGGTGGGCGAGGGGTTGTTCAGGTAGCGCTCCAGGAAGGTGAGCGAACTGTTCGTGAGGATGCTTTTCGCGGTGGTCTTTTTCGCCATGGTCCGTGGGTTGGTACGCCGCGGCTATCTTCGCTTGCGGCCGACAGGTGCAAAACTACTGGCAGGTGCAGGGGAGGCAGGGTCGGCAGGCAGGTACCTTTCAACAACGACCCCCGTAATAAGATCCTCCATGCTCACGCGCGCGCTCCCGATGACCCTTGCATTCCTCCTTGTGTCCCCGCTTTCACCCGCGCAGGACCGGGCCAAACAGGTGGAGGGCCTCCTGCAACAGGCGGACAAGCTCGCCCGGCTCGGCGGTGCCCAACATGTGCAGGCCGAGACCCTTTACGAGGAGGCCCTTGCATTGGCACCGGACGATGCCCAGGTGAACCTGCGCATGGGCATGTGCCAGCTCAACGGACCCTTCCGGCACAAGGCGTTGCCCTACCTGCTCCGCGCCCGTGAACTCGATCCCGGCCTGCCGCGCATCAATTACCTTGTTGGCTACGCCCATCATCTCAACGCCGAATGGGACCCCGCCATCGCCGCCTTCGAAGCCCACAAGAAGGTGCACGATGCGCGCGACACCGACCCGCGATACAACGATGCCGATGACCACCTGAGGCAATGCCGCAATGGACGCAGCCTGGCTGCCTCCCCAATGCCCGTGACCGTGCGCAACCTTGGTGCCGCCATCAATTCGAGCGCCACGGATCACGGCCCGCTCGTCACCGGTGATGGGCGTACGCTGTACTTCACCTCCCGCAGGTCAACCCCCGCCAACGCCAAGGTCAACAAGATCACGGGCGAGCATTTCGAGCAGGTCTTCGTGGTGCGCCGCGAGGGCGATGGATGGGGGCAGCCACAAGAACTCCCCGCCCCCCTCAACAGCCCCGAGAACGATGCCGGTGTGGGCCTCTCACCCGACGGTTCGTCCATCATCATCTACCGCGACAAGACCGGTGCCGGGGACCTCTACGAGAGCCGCTGGAACGGCACGGGATGGGGTATGCCCACCGCCTTCGGTGCACCCATCAACAGCGATGGCAATGAAAGCGCCGCTTGGCGTACCGCCGACGGGCAGTGGCTCTACTTCGCAAGCGACCGGCCCGACGACAACGTGGGCGGCCAGGACATCTTCCGTGCCCCGTGGAACCCCGCCACCCTCAGCTGGGGAACGCCGGAGAACCTCGGTCCCACCGTCAACTCCCGCCTCGACGAGGATGGGGTGTTCATCACACCCGATGGCTCCACCCTCTACTTCAGCAGCAAGGGCCATACCAGCATGGGCGGCTACGATGTCTTCCGCACGCGCCTGGTGGACGGCCAATGGACCAGGCCGGAGAACCTCGGCTGGCCCATCAACTCCCCGGAGGACGACCTGTTCTTCGTGCTCACCGACGATGGCAGCCGCGGCTATTTCAGTTCCCTGCGGGCTGATGGCATGGGCGAGGACGACATCCACGAGGTGCGCTTCAGCGGGGAGTAGGCCACCGCCCCTCCACGCTTACTTTCGCCGCCATGAGCTCGGGCCCGACAGTGCCGCAACGTACGGCGGACGGTTCCCTGACACTGTTCCACACGGACCTCGGTGCCACCTACCACAGCATGCACGGTGCCGTGCAGGAAAGCATGCACGTGTTCATCCAGGCGGGCCTGGCACGGCAGGAGCAGGCCACCGTGGACCTGTTGGAAGTGGGGCTTGGCACCGGGCTCAACCTGCTGCTCACCTGGATACGATGCTACGAGGGCAAGTGCCGCGTGAACTACACGGCGCTCGAGCCACACCCGGTGCATGCGGATACCCTTCACGCCCTTGCACATGCCGGGGAGCTTGCCTGGCCCGGCCTTCACGCGCCCTTCGTGGACCGCATGTGCGCCGGCGCAGGTGAATGGCAGCCGGAACTGGGCGGCCTGCGTTTCCGAAGGCTGGCCACACCGGCCCAGGACCTCAACGAGCAGGGCGCCTACGACCTGGTCTATTTCGATGCCTTCGCACCCGCCACGCAGCCCGCGCTGTGGACCGGCGCCGTGATGCAGCGCATGCATGCGGCGTTGCGTCCCGGGGGAGCGCTGGTCACATACTGCGCCAAGGGCGAGGTGCGCCGTACCATGCAGGCGGCGGGCTTTTCCGTGGAACGTCTGCCGGGGCCGCCGGGCAAGCGCGAGATGATGCGGGCCATCAAGCGATGAACGTGTTCCTGCCCGGCGAACCGATCACCATGTCCTTCACCATCCGCGTCTACGGCCTGCTGCAGCATAAAGGCTCCGTGCTTGTGTCCGATGAGCGCATCAAGGGCCGGCACATCACCAAGTTCCCGGGCGGTGGCCTGGAGTTCGGGGAAGGGCTCAAGGACTGCCTGGTCCGCGAGATCCGCGAGGAGATCGGTGTGCAGGCGTTGGAACCCGAGCACTTCTACACCACCGACTTCTTCCAGCAGAGCACCTTCCATGAGCGGCCCCTGCAGGTGGTGAGCGTGTACTACACGTTCCGCGTGGCCGACCCTGCGCTCATTCCCGTGGTGCAAACGCCCTTCACCGGTGTGGTGGGCGACGGCGACCAGGAGGTGTTCCGCTGGCTGCCCATCGCAGGCACGCCGGCGGAGGCCCTCAGCCTGCCCATCGACCGGGTGGTGTGGGGGATGCTGGAAAAGACCGCGACCCGCCAGAGGCGGGCCGCGGATAAGCCTTGAAGCTTAGTTCTCACAACGGAATTATCCTTATTGTGAAAGACTTCAGGTCGGTCCAAAGGTAATGAAGTTCTTGGTTCGGCAAATTTTTTCACCTCGCGGAATAGTCCTACGTTAGATGCCCAAGAAAGAAAGAGATTGTCATGAATAACAATGAACTTGTGGTCGGGCTGGATGTAGGCTCGAATAGTGTTGGATGGGCCGTGGTTGAAATGGAAGGTGATCGCCTGGTGAGGATAGCAGGGATGGGCAGTCGCATCATCCCCATGGGGCCCGAACTCAAGGAATATGAGGAAGGTAAGCGCATCACCAAGAATGCGACGCGCCGCCAGAAGCGCAGCATGCGCCGTAACCACCAGCGCTACAAGCTCCGCCGCGCGAAGCTTGTGCAGCTGTTAAAGCTCATCGATGCATGGCCGGATGGGCTGGCCGGGCAGCTTTACGGGCTCAGGGCAATGGCGGTGGACAGCGCCGTAACCATGAAGGAGCTCGGGCGCATCTTATACCATATGAACCAGCGCCGTGGTTACAAGGACATTGGTGACCTGATGGATGAACAGGATGGCGCAGCGCCGGGAGAAGCGAAGGATGATGGCAAGACCGTCGAGCGTGTGCACATCAGCAGGGTGGAAATGGAGGATGCGAAGGGGAAGAAGGTGAAGTACCTCGTAACCCTTGCCGATGGTAGGGAGGGGACCAGTACCATCACCACCATGAAGGAGATGGAGGGTACCGAGCAGGAATTGGAACTCACCACCAAGGAGACCAAGCGAGGCACCACCATCGAGTTCCGCCTGCCGGTGAAGACCGACTGGCGGAAGGGTATGGAAAGTCTCAACG
>CAZLGY010000056.1:17129-17823 GCA_964559165.1 uncultured Chryseobacterium sp. | reverse complement strand
ATGGTGACCGGATAACGGGGTTCTTCACCGGGAAGATCCGCTGGAAGTGCGTGGAGCAGCAGGTGCGGCCACTGGGCCCGCGCGCATTGGAGCGCCTGGAGCGACAGAGCCAGTATGCATTGAAGGATGAACTGGACATCAACCAAACCATCAACAAGCCATGACCAAGGACGATGTGAGAAAGTTGTTCATGATCCTTGATGCCGTCGCAATGGATCCCAAGGTGCTGCGCGCGACCGATGACCTCCTGGTCGCGCTCAAGCTGGATGTCAAGCTCAAGGAGGCCATTGTCGAGCGGATGCGCATACAGCCCCTCTGGTACTTGATGCACAAGGCACCGGTCGAGCAGAAGCTGGAATGCCTGTCGCTGCTCATGGCGCACTTCCTGGAGCGCGAGGAATACAGATCGTGCGCGCTCATCCATCTTGTCACCCGTTCTGTGGAACAGCATGATGGAACGTGGCGGATGCTGGCAGATGCCTACGGGGAGGATGATGACATCATTTCAGCGGAGGACAAAGACAAGGCCGCATGACCCACCGCCACATCCTTGCCGCATTGGAGGATGCCGCCGCAGGCGATGTCCAATGTGCTGTACGCGCATGGCAGCTGCATCCGGGCGGTACGGCCGCTCGATCGGTCTTTGCCTATGCACTGCTGCGGGTGATGCTCGATGCACGGGGCCGGGAGGGAG
>CAZLGY010000056.1:14268-17119 GCA_964559165.1 uncultured Chryseobacterium sp. | reverse complement strand
GCGCGCGCTCGACCTCCAGGCACCGCTGGAACCCTGGGATGGTCCGCCGCTCGTACCCGATGATCGGCTGCATGCACTGCTGGATGGCCTGCAGGCGCTTGGCCTGCAAGCGGGGCCACTCCTGCGCTGGTGTACGCCGGTCGGTCCTCCGCTCCGGGAAGCAGGGACGCTGGAGGACCTGAACGCATCGGTTGACCTGCCGGACTTTGAGCGGGCCATGCGCCTGCTCACCATCGCGGGCTGTGACCAACCGCCGCTCCTGGAGCCCCTGCGTGAGGCCTTCCAGTTGGCGGTTCAGCAACCTGTGCCGATCGTACGCTGGTGCCTCCTGGCAGAGATCGCCGTGGTGATCAGGCCCTGGGAGCCGCTGCGGTCCCAGCGCATGATGCAGGGTATCCTGGATGAGCTGGACGCGTGGGCCGATCCCGATGACCGCGATACGATCGGTGCCGTACTGCTGGCGGATGTGCAGGTGGTGCTTGGTACGGAGGCCGCCATGATCGCAGCGGAGCATGTCGTCGATCCCATCATCGCGGTGAACGGCCTGTTGCAACTGGCACATCGGCTGGGGGAGGCGCAGCTTGCCCACGACCAGCGGAGTTGTCTGGCGCATGCGGTGGTGCGTCTCCTGCACTCTGGTTAACGGATAACATCCGGCGATACTTCCCGGCCGTTCGGCAGCGTTCACTAATGGAGCACGAATTGAACAACCCACATAGCCATGCGCAGCATCCTCATCATCACCATCCTCTGCCGGTCGGTCATGGCACATGCCCAGTTGGATCTTTTCTGCGCGGACTACCAGTTGTTCCTGATACCGGACACCATTCGCTGGATCCACCGGCCCGACCCGGACCCTGCCATTTGGCCGGACAACATCCTGCCGTCCGAGATATACAAGGTCACCTATCGGCCCGGGAGAGAGCCCATCATCCTGGACCTGCAGCAACCGACCGTTTCGGGGATGAATTTTCTCACTGCCGATATCGATGGCTCCACGATCTCCGAGCTAAGGGGAGGTGACTTTCTGTGGCTGTCGGAGGAAGGAATGGGCGACTCCTGGGCCTGGTTGGAGTTCACCGACAAGGACGGAAAATGGTTCGCCTTCGTCGTTACTCGGCGGGATGCCGGTGGCCCTTTGAAGAGTACCAGCGGTTTCCAGATGATGTTCGTTGAAGAATACGAAGATGGTTTCCATGGCTTCATCGCACCCGTTGAGGTCGGATACCTGTTCCCCGAGGTTGCGGATGGGGAGTGAGGGCGAAGGCGCTGAATGGCCTGCCGAGGCGCCGGTCGGCATCGGCACAAGGTGCGTGGTTGGTACCGCTCGAACGCGTTACATACCCCTTTGCGCCACGGCGGGAAGATGTCGACACAGGCTTGTTCCCATGTGTCCCATACGACTACGACATCCTTTGACGTTATAGCCTGTGTATTTTGTAGGAACGCTCATTTCCCCAACCAACACAACGCCCCATGAACACCTTCTTCCGGCACATTTTTGCAGCACTGCTCCTTCTTGCCATCCCGGAACGTTCTGCAGCTACGCACATGGTGGCGGTGTCCTTGACATATGTGGATGATGCCATTGCGGGCGAGGGACCGGGCAAGCGGCGTATCTGTGCCGCCTATGGCCGCAAGCACCTGCGGCGAGGCAAATGCGGCCGCCGCAATCGCCGGGTGGAACGGTTCATCCGTGGTTATTCGTGGTGAGGCATACCGCAAACCGATCAACCGCTCATGATACACCTCCTGCCATTCGTCGGCCTTCTGATGCAGCCCGGGCATGCACCGGTTGTGGCGTGTGACCACAGCAAGACCACGATGGACCTGGCGTTCGCATGGGAACGCGCCTTCATGGAGCGGCTGCAGCGGTGCATTGTCACGGGCGACGCGGCACCCATCACCACCCTCATGCGGCCGGATGACATCTGCCTGCTGTTCTGGCGCGATGGCGCGCTGGCCTGGGTACCCGACTGCGCGGGAACGGTGGACGAGGTTGCGTACCAGTTGCCGCAGATGTTCGACATCCGGTGTGACCGCCCGCGCTTCACCCGCTGGCGCGAGGGTGACTACGGCCATCTCGTGCAGGTATGGGGCGGCTACCTGCTCAAACTCACCATCCGTTACGAAAATGCCCCCCGTATCGATCACCTGGTGGTGACGACGGATGGCACCGCCCGTATCAAGGCCTTGTCGATGCATCGTGATGTGGCACGATACCCATACTACGACTACGACCTGGAGCGGTTGGTGACGGAATAGGGATCAGGCGACGACCCCAGCCAGTGGAAGGACGGCATCTGCACAATACTGGAAGAACGCGCGCGCGAAGCGGTCATTGAACGTGAAAAAAGTTTCGCGAACGCTTGGAAATACCGATATCATTCATTAGCTTTGTGACACTTCCAAAAAAGGAAGTACAGCCATGAACAACACCCCCTCCATAGCTCTCATCAGTACTCCAGGAGGGGAGTGCATGCACGCTGTGATGGTGATCGGCAGGACCCGCGAACGAGGGGTCTTGTAGAGCCGCTCCAACCGGGACTTCCCGGTGCGCTCCGGTCACGGACCAGGGTTTGTAGTTCGTCGTGGATAGACAAGGCGTCGCTTGTGGCATGCCCCCGTGCATCCCCACAGCCGCCCCCGGGCCTCTGCCCGTTCCACCGCGCACACCCTGCCTGCCCCTGCGCATCGTGCGGCCCCGGCGAAGGTCCGGCCCACCGATCTGCCGAAGCGCGACCCCATGCCGGGGGGACCCGCGCCAGGTAACAGCCAAACCCAACACACCCATGGCTGCACCGAAGAAGAACATCACCGCACAAGAAGCGGTGGCACGCTTGTCCAAGAA
>CAZLGY010000056.1:5932-14258 GCA_964559165.1 uncultured Chryseobacterium sp. | reverse complement strand
AAAAAAGCGTGATGTAAAGATCACCCCCCAAAATGAAATTCAAGTATTAAAGCCATTTAGCCCCAAGAAGGCTGGGGATGTAGGAAATGGATCATGGGGTTTGATAGATATGTTGGTAAGATATTATGGATTCAAATTGTATTATGTGGGGGGATTTTCATGAACCCCGGGCGGCGTATCAACCGCCGCATGGCCTCCGAACCAAGACCTGATGCCAATTACCCCGGTACCCTGAGGCCCTCTGTGCCCTGAGGCCCTCGAAGGGCACCCAAATCCCACACCACCCCATGCCCCCGAAACCCTTTCTCTACGGTCCTGATAAACACGCAATGCTCCGCCGCCGCGTGCTCCATCGCCTCGTGTTCGACGACCTCCCTGAAGGCCTCAGTGAGGAGGACCAGTTCGCGCTTATCCTGGACCGCGCGGAACAGCATGGCCTCGGCTTGTACGCCATCGAGGCCACTGCGGAGGACGACAACTTCGCGGTGGAGGTGTTCGAGCTGTACGAAGGCCTCGCCTGCACCGACCCGCGCTGGTACAAAACGGCCTTCGCCAAGATGCGCAGCAAACACACCGGCTTCTCCTATGGCGGCAACTTCATGATACCCGAGCACCTCATCGAGGCCGAGGCCATCCGAGAGCGGGCCGAACGCGGCAAACCCCTTCCCGGACAGCGATGAACAGCATCCTACGCATCATCCTCCTTGGCATGGCCTTGTTTGCAGCCCTGCACCACCGGGCGCAGACCGTGGCCTTCGTGGCGCTGGATGAGCACAAGATCGACGCATTCCATCGGAAGCTCATCGAGGCGCTCCACCTGCCCGAACGCACACCGCGCAGCTGGGGCTGCTCCTTCGAGGTGCTGCAGCTCAGGCCCCGCACGGCCCGGCAACGCGGACTCCCGCAGCGCCGCTTGGTGCGCGTGACAAACGTGGAGGCGCAGAGCCCTGCCGCGGTGGCCGGCCTGCGGAAGGATGATCTGCTCCTGGCCGTGAACGGCCAAACGGTGAGCCACCGCAACTACAAGGACCGCATGGCCTCCATACCGGCAGGAACGCCCGTGCCCATCGCCGTGGTGCGCAACGGGCAGCGCATCACCACCACCATCACCACCGACCGGCCCGTGCGTGTGCTGCCCGTGGCCCACCCCGAACTGCTCGATCCCTTCACGGACAACCATGGTCGCCTGGGCCGTGCACAACTGGGCTTCCTCCGCGGCCTGGGCAACGACCACGCCGTCATGCTCGGCACGTACCGCCTGCGCATCCGCGGCGAGGAGGCTGTGCCTTTCCGCGATGAACTGGTCAACACCTACAACAGCCAGCTGTACGGGTCCGTACAATACACCGCCACCTACCACGTGGTGGACCTGCGCGACGGTCGCACCCGCAGCGTTCCCCTGTCCGTGATCACCGCGCAGCCGGGCTGCACCACCAGCGACTGGTCCACGTGCTCCGACCTCCCCGCCTTTGTACGCGAACTGCTCGCCTTTGTGCACGACAGTGCGCCCACCCCTGCGGACAGCCTGCCGGCCGCTGATATCGAGGCAGCGCGCCCCACGCTGATGGTGCTGCCCTTGCGGGCACAAGAGGGGGATCTGGTGGGCGGCACCTTCCAACCCACGCGCGAGGAACGCCTGCTGATGGCCGCCCTCAAGGACCGGCTGGAGGACCACGGCTACACCACGGTGGGCTTCGAGGCCACGCTTCGCCGCATCCAGGCCGAGCGCCTGCTGCAGAACGTTACACCCGCCGATGTGCGCGCCCTCCTGCTCGATGCCGCCCGCGCCGACCTGCTGCTGGAGTTCGGTGCGCTGCCGGGCGAGGGCTGCACGCGCGATGTGGAGTTCCGCGTGCGTAGCGAGGCCACCGCGCGCGACGTGGCCTCCGACATCCGCCGCTTCAACACCTGCAACGGCCCGGACAGCTACAAGGCGGTGGTGGCCGATGTGCTTAACGGCGGCGTGCTGCTGAAGCTCGATGCTGAACTGCGCGCCATGCAAACCCATGGCCGCCGCGTGGCCGTGCTGGTGGAGCTGGACCCTGCCGCCGCCCAACAGCTGGGCACGGTGGTGAACGGCCAGCCGCTGGCCCGCCACGTGGAACAGGCCGTGCAGCAGCGCGCCCTGCGTGGCGACTATGCCATGGCCGGCGCCGTGGACCGCACCATGCGCTTCAGCGGGGTGGCCATCCCCCTGCTCGCCGCGGACGGTAGTGCCTACACCCCGCACGCCTTCGCCCTGGACCTGGCTGCCGACCTGCACGCCCGCACGGGACTGGCCGTACGCGCCACGGCCATCGGGGCCACGGTGACGGTGGAGGTGGAGTGAGGGCCGGGACTATGCGTCACGCCGCCGCAATTCCTGCACGTCCATCAGGTCGCGCGGCCGGCCTGCACGCAGTTTGCTCGCGATAAGGTCGTCGCGATGCAGCACGTGGAAACGTGCCACGGGCTGGCCTGCCAGCTCCGCTGATACCCGACGGTCCCATGCCTCTTGGAACGAGCAGCCGGGATCAAAGCGGGTGATGAGCTCAAGGTCAAGATCGGGGCTCATCTTGATCGAGATGTTCTGCTGCGCCTCGAGGACCGCTTGTGGCAGGCGGTCAATGGCATACCCCTGCGCGTGCAGCACCCGGAGCAACCGTTCGAAGTTCTCCGGTGATGCATCGATCCAGAAGTCCACATCGACGGACTGGCGTTGGTCGCCATGGAAATTCACGGCACCACCTCCCACCAGCAACAGGCGTAAGCCGTGCTGGTCCGCCGTGCGCAGGAACGAGCCCACCTGCTCACCGAAGGGCGCCATGCACCTTGCGGATGATGAAATTCCGGGATGGTGCCGCCGGGGTGGGCGGTATGCGACCATCGAAGCTGCGAAGGAACCACGCGAAACGCTCGGCAGGGGACAGGTCGCGGAAGGCGGCTTCGCGTCGGGCATTGCTCTCCTCCTTGGTCTCGAAGCGGATGCGGGGGTCCATGCGCAGCGTGTCTCATACAAACTTAACAACCTGCCGTGGACCGCACCATGCGCTTCAGCGGGGTGGCCATCCCCCTGCTCGCTGCGGACGGCAGCGCCTACACCCCGCACGCCTTCGCCCTGGACCTCGCCGCGGACCTGCACGATCGCACGGGGCACGGTGTGCGCGCCACGGCCATCGGTGCCACGGTGACGGTGGTGGTGGAGTGAGGGGGCTTAATTTGCATGCATGTCATACAGGCAGATACTGAATAACGCCACCCTCAACATCCCACCGGATGTGGTGCGCTATATCCGACTGGTGGACCGCGCGGAAAGAACGGATGCACCCCACTTCATGCAAGAGCAACTGGCCGCTTTGGAGGTGGTGGGCGACCCCGAGGCGCAGCGTGACCCGCTCGTGGCGCTGCTCCATCTGATGGACCAGCGCCACGCCTTTGACGACCGGATGGGGCGTGCCATGGCGTTCCTGTTCCGCTGCTTTGGTCGTGACCGCGAGGAGACGCGTTACCGCACCCTGCGCGAACAAGTGGAGTTCCTGCTCACTGGAGAGGACCTCATTGCTCCGCCGCAGGCGTTCTACAAGCTTCTGCTGGAGCAGCACCTGCGTTGGTTCCCATGGGTGCCCGGCAACATGGAGGCATCCGTTGCCGCCTTGGAGCAATTGCGCCTCCGCCTCCTGGAACGCTTTGGCCTGGAGGCCTGGGCCTGGATGGCACCGGTCTACAGGCGGGCCCTCCGCGAAAAGCACCAGCGCTTGGTACACATGCCGCGAGGACCGATCCCGGGGCATGAGGTGATGGGGGCTTACATCGCGCAGTTGTTCCCGGAGGTGGGGTGAGCCACGCTGGAGCTACCTGCCCAGTGCCAGGTCCTGCGCAAGCCACGCGCTGCAAGGGCTCAGACCCAGTACTTCGCGCCCCTCTTCTGAGCCTCGCTCTTCACGCGCCCTTCCGCCAGCAGCTGGTTGATTGCCCTGTTCCAGTCCTTCTCTAAAATGCGCGCTCCGGGGATGAGCGCGCTCTTGCCGTGTTTGCCGGGATGCATGGCCAGGTAGTCTAGTATGGACTGCGCTGCTGCGGCCACACCGATCACCCGAGGAAGGGTAGGGGGCACAGCTTGCACGGCATCGCACGGCCTCGGTCATTTGATGGTTGGCGACATGTGTTTCATGATGGAAAGCAATGCCCGGGTTTGCGTTGAGGTGGTGCCTTCCGGATTGAGAGGGCAAGGTGGAACCGCCTCATGTTGCGCAGCGTCGTTGGGGAGTTCCGACGTCAAAGAAGAGATGTGATATTGCAGCTAGTGTGCAAGTGTTACTGCATCGCAGCACGTTGAGAGGGCAGCTTTACTGCAACACGATCACGAGACGTATATCCACCGATACGGTTCTACAGGGTTCCTGGGTCGATCCAAGTGAGCTTGCGGGTATGCACGAAGGGCGCTCGGGGAGCCTCTTCCTGGAGCAACCGGTTCGCTAAGCGCCAATCGAAATCGTCGTGTGGATGCAGGTCGAACAGGACATGACCCACTCGTGAACTTACTTCATTCGCCATAAGTGCTTCGCGGATGTGTTTTCGCATCATTTCCTCGTTCCCCATGTCATTCCGATCGCCATGGATGCTCAGGGGAACAATGGTCATGCAGTAATGCGGATGGAGGATGATGACCTTGTTGCGTTCGTTGCAGAGGTCCGCCGTTACTTGTGGATCAAAGTAATTTTCCGGTAGGTTTGTTATTCGTGTTCCAATCAAATCCAAACCGCCCTCCACATGAAGATTATCCGGCAGGGATGTTAATTGTTCGCAAGACCTCAAATCCAAATAGCCCTCCACATGAAGATTATTGGGAAGGGATGTTATTGGGCTATCGCTCAAAGACAAATTACCGCTCACAATAACCTTTTCATAGTTTGCATTAAGAGCATTAACAAATTTATCGTGGTTTTTTGTTAACATAAATGATTCAAATTGTTCGGATGAAAACTCAATAACTTTTTTTTCCTCTTGCTCAAGAAGGATTGGTTTTACAACTCGGTTCCGTGAGCCAACGGTAGCGCCATAGGTGGTCAACGCCAAAATGCCGATGGTGACCAAGTGCAAGCGGCCTTCGCGCATATCGTTATATGGGTTTTCAGAATGGTCATCCAAGCTTAAATGGTGAAAGTTCATAATGTTCACGTTTCCTGCAAATATAGCCATCACTTCGTTATGCGATGCGCAAACACGCCGCGCCCAAGCCTCGCTATCACCCCCTACCGTACCTCCGCCACGCTTCCCGCCGCGCCCTCCCGCCACCCGATGAGGTGCGCGGTGTGGTCGCAGATGCCGAACTCCTCCAGGTCGCCGGTGGCGGACATGATGTCGCCGCGGCAGTGCGTGCGGGCCAGGTCGTTGGGGCTGCTGCTGCCCCGGCCGTTGTCCGTGTAGAGGTCCTCGGCGCCGAAGAGGTGGAGCAGCTCGTGCGCCAGCACGGCCGTGCCACACGGGTTGCCGTTGCGGTGGCGCTCGAAGACCACGGCCGTCTCCAGGTAGTTGCCGTAGCGGTAGGTGGGCATGGCGAAGGCGCGGGCCGCAGCCTTGTGGAAGATGATGAGCACCAGTTGGTCGCCGCCGATCTGCCGGTGCAGCGCGCGCGCATCTTCTCCGGACTCCGCCACCACCTGGCGCACCACGCCCAGCGAGGCGGCCTCCCACTCGGGCGCGTTGGGGCCGTAGGCGGGCACCCGCGCATCGGTGCCGGTGCAGGAGACGCTCCAGCGGAGCGCACCACCGCGCTCGGCCCCCTGCTGCTGCAGCCAGGCCATGCTGCGCTCCACCCACGCCACGCGCTGCAGCCGTTCACGGTCGCTCCAGGCATTTTCGGTGGAGCCTGCGAACACGAGCAGCGCATGCACGTGACCGGTGAGCGTGGTGGCGCTCTCGCTGCGTGGGGCAGGGGGCTTGCCCCCGCCATCGGTGCATGGCGGTGCCGCGTGGGTGGCGAAGGTGCAGGCGGTGGCGATCACCGCAACAAGGGATCGGGGGTGCATCATCATCGGCGGTCAAGGAGTTGGTGGATGGTATAGCGGCGGGGTCCCACGAAGGCCACATCGTAGGCGTTGGTGGCGACATTCCTGCCGGGCAGCTCGTCCACCACGCCGCCCACCATCACCTCCTTGTCCGTGATGAGGCCCGGGAGCTGCAGTGGGCGCGTGCTGGGCGGGGATGGGAAGCCGACGATATCGAGCGGTTCGCCCTGCAGGAAGCGGCGCAGCACCACGGCCATCGCGTCGCACAGGTTGATGGCGAAGTAGGCATCCACCCCGTGCTGCATGAAGGGAGCGGCGTAGCAGGCCACGCGGCGCTGCGCCTCCTTCAGGTTGATGCGGTCGCCGCTTGCACTGCCTGCCGTGTAGCACGCGTGGGCGAACAGCACCAGGGCGCCATCGCGCAGGCCCAACCCCTCCGCGGTGGGCTCCGGGTCCACGATGCCATCACTGAGCGCAAGGCCCCCCACCAGCCTCGCATGGCGGTCATGTCGCACCCCGTGCCCGCTGTAAAGGAAGATATCCGCCCCTTGCGCGGCCCTCGCCACATCGGCCCATGCCGCGGTCGGGTGGTAGAAGGTGCTCACATGGACCCCGGCTTCGCGCAAGACGCTTGCCGCATCCTCCATCTCGGAGATGAACTGGGGTGTATTGCTCTCAACGGGTCCCACCGCGATCACGGCGCGCAACGTGCGCAGGGCTTCCGGGGCCGGGACCGACGGAATGCCCTCACCGCGCAAGGCCGTTCCATGGTCACGCAACGGAGCGGTGTGTGTTCCCGCGGGTGTGCTCCCGCTCGCGTCGGCCTGTACCATCACCTCCTCTTCCGCTCCCAGCCGGTCAACCTTGTTCGGGTGCTCCTTGCGGGTGCGGGGGCCGAAGAGGCCGGTATTCGGGCGGTGGGTGCGCAGCGCGACAGGGTCACCGGGTACCTGGCGTTGGGCGGCGGCCGGTGTGGTGGGCCATGCGATGCCCATGAGCAGCGCGATGGCGAGAAGGCGGACCTTGGTGTGCATGGCGTTGGGTCTGTTGTGAGCGGTGAATGGTTCAGTGTTGCGCGAGGTCCTCCACGCGCATGGTGACGTTGGCCTCGAATCCATACCAACGGTCCTCTTCCAGTTGGGAGTAGATCATGCGCATGGAGGGCCCGCCGAAGTCGAGCAGGTGGAACACCTGGAGCTGTCTGGTCGTGGAGAGGAATTTCAGGATGACCTCACCGATCCCCACCTCGCCACCGCTGAGGTGGGAATACCCTTCGTCGCTCCCGGAGATGTTCATGATCTCCAGGCCCTCCACCGCAGGCTGTTGGAGGTCGAGCACGATGGTGCGGCCATCGGGGAAGCGGCTTGTCTGCAGGTAGCACGGCGTGGCGAGCACATCCATGCGTCCGGTATCGGCGTCCATGAAGTAGTGCAGCGAATCGAAGGCGAGATGCAGGCGCTGGGGCACGCGCAGCACCAGGTCATCCACCTGCGCTGTGGCGGCGGTGTTGAACAGCAGAACGATCGGGAGCAGGCGCCGGGTGATGGTGTTCATGGTGTGGGGCTCTTGTAGGGTGAACGGAATTGGTGCGCACGAGCGTATGTATGTTCATTGCAGTCCCAGCCCTTGCAGGTTGAGCAGTCGCAAGGCGTGGTCGTGACAGGGCAGCTTGCGGTCGAATTCCAGCCACTGCTCCAGGAGCAGGGTGCGCAGGCGACGGCGCAGGTGGCCGGGCTCGGTGCTGGAGAGCGCGATCTGCGCCAGGCCGAAGGAGGTCCCCGCTCCGTTGAAGATGCTGTCCGCCGTGTGCTGGCTCTGCAGTGTGTCCTGGCGCTCCTCCGCGTCCACGGTGATATCCAGCAGGCGGTGGAACACGGCCGGGTCGCCGCCGTTCGCGACCAGCAGCCCGATCAACGGGCTCGCGCCCCTCTCCTCGGTGCATAGCCGTAGGCATATCATGGAAGCCAACCAGGGATGCGTGTGGGTGAATGAGGTGAACGCGTTCGAGCCAGGTGTGGTCGCGGCCTCGAGCCGCTGCTGGGTCCCGGCACCCGGCTCGTGCAGCTCCGCAGTGTAGAGGTCGGTGAGCCATGCCACGCGCTCCGCGGTCGGCGTTCTGCGGTGAGGTGGCTTGGGCACCGGAGCTGCGCCGCCCGCGAGCACACGTTGCAGGTGTGCGTCCACACGTTCGGCGTGCATGCTGCGATAGTGGTCGGGCGTGTCCCACTGGTCGGTTCCGGGGCTGCTGCGTTCGCAGAGGAGCATGTCCCCCCACACACGGGTGATGCGTGCGTGCTTACCGAGCGCCTCCAGGTGCAGGAGGAGGAACCTCAACAGGA
>CAZLGY010000056.1:0-5922 GCA_964559165.1 uncultured Chryseobacterium sp. | reverse complement strand
TGCGGCGATGGAAGGTGTCCTCCACCTCCATGGCGCATTCCCGCGCGTCATCCCACTGGGCCAGGTCCACGAACAGGTTGGTGGTGCATGCAAGGGCCTCGGCGCGCAAGGCAGCGTCCCGGATCTCGCGTGCGGCTTGGTGCGCGCGCTTGGCGGATCGCCGGCCCAGCGCAGGGATGTGGCCGTACAGACCGCGGGCCAGGTCGCGCAGGAGGGTGGCCCGCTCCGCAGGGTCGTCGATCCCGTTGAGCATTCCGGCCACCACGTGGTGCTCAGGTTCGCCCTGCAGGATGCGATGAAGCGCGGCGGCGCGGCGTGCGGAACGGTCCCCATCGGTCCCAACGGCGATCATATGCAGCATGTGCGTGGCCATGTGCGCACCATCGGCGTTGTCGGCGGCGCGAAGGGCATGGGCCAGCCTGCTCAAGGCAGGCACGCGCACCGCGTGCATGGGTGCAAGCTGGCAGGCCTCGAAGGCCTGGTCGGCAAATCCCAGCTCGCCGGCTGCACGCACCAGGTCCGCCAAGCCCCGCTCATCCCCTGGCTGCAGGGCCGCCACAGCTTCGGCGAACAATTCGCGCGCCTGTTCCGGTTCACCCGCCCGATGCAGGATGCCCATGGCGGTGGCGCAGTCGCTCGGCGCCTTGCCTTCACGCAAGGCCAGTGCGGTCCAGTGCAGGGCCTCGCGCCGGCGCCATGCATCGGCGCACTGGCGGGCGATGGCCAGCATCACCCTGCGTCGCTCGCCGCGGTGGTGCATGGTGCCAAGGACCTGCTCCGCCGCATCGAGGCGTGCGCTGCGCGCCATGGCGCGTGCGATGCGGCCACGGGCACGGTCCGCTGGCATCGGCTCCTCCAAGGCGGGCACCAGGTCGAGCGCCTCCTCAAAGCGGCCGGTATCCGCGAGCAGTGTGATGATCGCGATGAGGCCCATCTGCCGCTCACCGGGCTCCGCGCACACGTTGTTCATCGCATGCAAGGCCTGCACATCGTGCGCGTCGGTGATCTGCTGGGTGTCGATCAGGTTCAACGACCAGAGAACACCGGTGCGCAGCAAGGGCGTGGGGTCCACACCGAAGCGGAGGCATGCGCTGGTGACGCGGTGGATGAAGAGCGGCGGACAGAGGTCGTTGGCATCGAAGGCGGCCGTGTGGTACTCCGCCGGAAGCGCCGTCATCAGCATCCGCAGCACCTCGATACGCGGTGTTGGCGTGGTGGTCGCAGCGTGCAGCCCCACGAGGATGCGCACGAACCGGGCGTGGTCAAGGGGCGCATCCTCCCCGCCTCCGTCATCGATCAAGGTCTGCAGGCGGGTGAGGTCACCGGTCTCCGCAGCGTGTGCGATGGCTTCGGCCCCGGCGCCCTCGGCGCGCTGCTGGGCATACAGCTCCAGGCCGAGTTCCAGTGCGCGCTTGTCGAGCCGCATGCAGGCCGCATCGGTGGCGGTGCGCAGGAGGTCGATGGTCCAGCGGCCATCGCCGGATACCTGGTGCTGGCGCCTGTGCAGCGCGGCGTCCATGGCGTGTGTGAAGAGCTCCTCGTGGCGTACCGGGTGTGCGCGGAGCAGGTGGGGCGCATGTTCCAGGGCATAGTGTTCCACGGCATCGCCGGTGGGGCGTTCCAACGCGCCATCAAGGCGTTCCAGAAGGGCTTCGAGCAGGGACTGCAGCTGCTCGTCGGTGTGCGCGGCAAGCACGATGCGACGCACCTCATCGGCCATTCGGATGCGGCCATCGGGATGGCTGTCGAACCAGGGCGGGTGTTCGCGCACGAGCGCTTCGTGCAGCGTGCGGTCCTCGCCGATCAGCTGCGTGGCGAGGGTGTGGTCCACCGCGCCGCGCAACAGGGCCCAACGGGCCAGGCGGAGGGCGGTGGCGTGGTCATTGGCCGTGCGCAGCGCACGGAGCTCCTCGGCGCACTGCAGCTGGCGTGGGGCGATGAAGGTGCTGGGAAGGATGCCGCGGAGCAGGGCATCGAGCAGGGGTCGTTGCATGGTCATCGGGTTTTATGGGGGTGGGATCTAGTTGAATTGCTGGGCGGCATCCACGCCACGGCCTTGGTGGAGCAGACTGGCCACCAGGCACTGGCGCAGCTCCTCCTGGATGTCCACACGGGCCACGCGATGAATGATGCACCGTGTGCCGTTGATGTCGGCGAGCCGTGCTAGCACTAGTCCGAGCGCGCGGAACTCATGTACGTCGATCTCGTCATGGTGCTCGTCCGCCAGCGTTGCGGCCAATGTGGCGAGCGTCGCGGCGGCATCGCGCACATCACGGCCCAGGAGGCGCCTTGCCGCCATGCGCAAGGTCCTCACGCGGTCGTCCATATCCTCGATGAGGGCTGCGCGCTCCCGGATCAGTTCAAGCACGCGGGCGGCCGCCACGGTCTTCTTCTGCTTGGTGAACACGATGAGGAGGTTGGCGAGGATGCGCACGCACATCATCGGGTCCTCGATGGCCTGCACGAGGAGCTCGGCCTGCTCCTGATCGCCGCGCTCGGCGAAGGCCTCGGCGATGCGTGCGCGCACCACACGGCCGATGGAGGTGTTGCCCAAGGTGCGTGCGAGCTCGTTGGCCTGCTCGAACTCGCCGCCATGCACAAGGATGCCGGCCATGCGGGTGGCCTCGAGGGCGGTGGCGAGACCCGCGCGGCGGGGATCCGGCGGGGCGAGGGTGCGGATGAGGAGCGAGGCATCCTTGTTCCAGCCGCATTCGTGGAGCAACTGCGCGAAGTCCAGCTGGGCCTGGCGCAGTTGCCGCTCGTCCTGAAGGTCGCCAAGGTGGTAGCGCAGCTCGTCGAGGAGCGGGTAGATCTCCTCGGAAAAGCCATCGGCCACCACGCCCCGCGCCAGTGCGCAGAGGCGGTGGATGCACTGGATGCCACTGGGCTCCCTGCCGGCGAACATGCGGCCGAGCTTGGGCTGCTGGCACCGCCCCGCGTGGTATATCACCGTGATGCGGGTGCGCTCCCGATGGGACGGGACGAGGCGTTCCACAGCCTTCCATGCGTTGCGCAGGGAGGCCCGCACATCGGATGTAAAGCCAAGCTCCTGTTGCACCATGGCCAGTGTGAGGAGCAGGGCGATGCGCTCGGGAACATCGTCCACCTCGAAGATGGTCTGCAGCGCATGCTCGAGGAGCCCCACGCGGACGTTCGCTTCGAGCGAACCGGCCGACACGACCTTGAGGAGTGCGCGGGCCCGCTCGGCCTGCTCGGATCGGCCGATGAGCAGGTGGATGAGCGCGGAGCGGCCGGCGGATTCGGGGAGGTCATCGGGGCTCACGGGCTCGAGGTCGCTCGGTTGGAGCCCAAGGCGCACGGTGATCGGCATCCCGTGCACGAGCGCCGCCTTCTCCAAGGCCGCCACGATGTCCTCATGGAGCCTCACCATGACGCGATCCGTCGTGGATGGCGCGTCCGGCGGCAGGACCAGGCGGAGCAGGGCACCGGTGCGCGGGAGGTCGCCTTCGGGGCCGATGAGCAACGGGCAGAGCTGCTTCACGATGGCCAACCGTTCCTGCGGCGTATCGCCCGGCACGGCGCTGCGGCGCTCCAGCAAGGTCTTGAGCACACCGAAGTGGGCGTGGAGAGTGGCCGCTTCTGCCGCCGTCCACACAGTGCTGTTGCGCATGCGCTCGCGGAGCGTGCCGCACATTTCCCCCAAGACCTGGGATAGGCGGTCTGCGCTGTCCGCGGCGAGCATCACCACGCGCATCTGCGGGTGCATCATGATGCGGCCTGGAGAGGGATGGAGGTAAGCTTCAGGCGTGGTGACGATGAGGCGGTCCACGTGGTCGGGTTCGCCGCCGCAGAGGTCGATCACCGCGGCATGCGAGAGCGGGTAGGGACAGAGCGTGAGCAGGTGCAGGTGGCGGTCGCCCATGGGCATGTCATCGAGCAGGTCGAGCTGCTGGGTGGCGGTGAGCGGCGGCGCTTCCGGCACGTCACTGCGGAAGAGGTTGAAGAAGGCGTGGGATGCGGTAATGGGATCGTAGGGTTGCATGCGATACGGGGTTTTCGGGATGGGATGGCGTGACCTGCAGGGCATGGGAAGCCCTGTACGACCCGCAGGCCGCAGTGCAGGGTTCCGGCGGTCCGCGCGTTCCGCACGGACCGCACCGCCTGTGACCTGATGAAGAGCTTTGCGATGCGGTCGGTGGCCCCTGCGTCCGCGAGCGCATCGGCCATGGTCAAGCGCATGCCCATGGTATCCGGCATTCGGGCGGCATGGGCGATGCCCTCTTCGATGGCGCCCAGATCGATCAACATCCAGGCGATCGATCCGATGAGCTCCGGTGTGGCATCCACTGCGGCGCACTGCTCCATGAGCACTGCCCGCTCGGTCGTGATGGGAAGCCCGGCATCCCTGCGAAGGGCGATGACGCGGTAAAGGGCGTCGAGGCGTTCGCGGTCGTTGGCGATGCGTGCGGCGTGGGTGGTGGCCACGGCGAGCCAGGTGTCGGCTTCGCTGGCCATGGTCCCGGCCACGTTCAACGCGCAGCGGTAGGCCACGGCGGGGTCGGTGATGCGGCCCATGGCCTCCACCACCGCATTGCCCGCGCCGTTCCTTGCCGCTGCTTCGGCGATGTCGAGCCAGGCCTCGTTGCGGTCATCGGCATCGGTGAGCCCGGCGATGAGCGCCTCGCCGCGTTCGCGTGCGCCGCTCCTGACAAGAAGCACAGCGAGCTCCGGTTGAACGAGCGACACGTCCTCGTTGTCCTCGGCCACCATGCGTTCCACCAACGCATCCGCCATGGCGATCACATTGGCGGCATCCACACCGGCATCCATGAGGGCCTCCGCCGCGCTGGCGCAGTTGCGCGCCGCCTCGCTGAGCGCATCGCCCGTTAGCGCAGCCATCTCCTCCGGTGTGTGCATCACGCTGCTCCGGAGCGCTTCCACCATGTCGGCGCGGCCGTTGGTGCCTTTCACGGCGAGGCACCAGGCCTCGATGCCGCCCCACCAGGTGCCGGCTGCGGCCACCACGGCGGGAAGCTCCGTCTCCCTCCCGAGCTTCACGAGCACATCGGCCAAGGGCGGTGTGTTGTAGGGCGCGGAGTTGCCATAGGTCAAGGCGCGATCCACCAAGGCGTTGGCCTTGTCGCGCGCACCGATGGCCAAGGCGGCTTGGGCGAGCTCCACCAAGTGGTAGGACTCCATGTCGGCATCGATGCCTTCGCAGGCCGCGGGCACGAGCCCTTCCGCTTCGGTGATGAGCGCGAGAATGCGGTCGTGGTGGGCGGAGGCCCCCTCGGCGTGGGCCACGGAACAGACGGTGGCGAGCATGCGCACGGCATCCTCCGCCCCGGGGTAGGTGACATCGCGTGTGCCGGCGCGGGCACGTTCCAAGCGGATGAAGGCGTCGATCTCCGCTGCGGTGTACGGTCCCTCGTAGGCGATGAACCAGTCGGGGTTGCTCTCGGAGGTGAAGGGGGCCAACGCGGTGGTGTCGATGCCGCGCTCCCCGGCGGCGACCGTGAGCCGATGCAGAAGGCGGGCGGGCACCATGAACCCTGCATGTATGGCGCGGTGGTGCGTGTGGAGCACGGGGCGCATGGCGTCCATGAGGGCGGCGGCCATGGCGGGCGCCTTGCCCCAGGTGGAGTTGCCTCCCAAAAGGAGGTCCACGAGCCCCGCAAATGCGTTGGAGGTCCACGGACCCGGGTCCGCGCTGGTGGGTCCACCCTCCAATACCACCAACATCCAGCGTGCGCGATCGGCGTAGGGGGTGTTCTCCGTTGCCGTCGACAAGGCGCTGATGATGGCGGTGAGGGCGTCCTTGATGGCGTCGGCAGGTGCGGCCATGAGCATGGCGTGTGCCTCGGCGGCGCTGGCGGGTTGGTGGCCACCGGCGCCGGTCACGATGGCTTCCGGTGCGTCGGCCATCAACGCGCCGATGAGGCCGGTGGTCGTGCAGGGGGT
>CAZLGY010000055.1:0-18065 GCA_964559165.1 uncultured Chryseobacterium sp. | reverse complement strand
GTGATCACCAGCGTACGGCCGATCATGCCTGCGACACCGCGGCTCATCATGGCCCACGGCATGCGCTCCTGGCCGTAGCTGCGTGCAGCCTCCATGATGCCGGGCACCTCACGGTCAAGGATGGGTGCGATGGCCTCCGGCGTACGATCGCGCGGTGAGAGGCCCGTGCCGCCGGTGGTAAGGATGAGGTCGATGCCTTCCTTGGCCCACACGGTCACCTGCGCTGCGATCCGATCGGGCTCGTCGGGCACCACGGCCTGCCCGCCCGGTTCCACACCCAGGTGCTGCAGGCGCTGCGCGATGGCGATTCCCGCCTTGTCCTCCTTCTTGCCGCTGGCCACGCCATCGCTGATCACCAGCACGGCGGCCCTCACCGGCAGGTCGAACCGGTCCTTCCAGTCGCTCTTGCCTCCCTTCTTCTCCAGCAGCCTGATGCCCCCGATGGCAACACCCTTATCGATGGGCTTGAGCATATCATAGATGGTGAGGGCCGCGACGCTGGCGCCGTGCATGGCCTCCACCTCCACTCCCGTGCGGTAGATGGTGCGCACCTGCATGGTGACGACCACCTCCATTTCCCCCACCGCGAACGTGCATTCCGCGTGTTCGATGGGAAGCGGATGGCAGTCGGGGATCAATTCGTGTGTCCTCTTGACGCCGAACAGTGCGGCCACACGCGCGCTTTCAAGGACATCGCCCTTGGGCACACGCTTCTCCTTCAATGCGGCAATGGTGGCCGCGTCACCCACGGTGACCAGGGCCGTGGCCGTAGCCTCGCGCAGGGTGGTGGGTTTGTGGGTGATGTCGATCATGGAACGGGACTTGTGCTAACGATCCGTGGGTCGACCCGGTGGATCGACGCTACGATTGACCTTCCAAACATGGTTGGCATCCGAAAGGACCTCGCGTCCGAAGATCGGCAGCTCCGCCTTGATGCGATCCACCACCCAGGCCACGGCCTCGCGTGCGGCGGCACGGTGGGGGGCGCTGGCGAAGACCATGAAGCACAGCTCGCCGGCCTTGATGGTGCCGAGGCTGTGGTGCACGTGCAGGCAGGTCATGGAAGGCCACTGCGCAAAGGCCTCCTCGCGTATCGCGGTCATGCGCTCCACGGCCATTTCGCGGTAGGCGGTGTATTCGATGGCGCTCACGGTGGAAGTGTGCCCGTTGCCAGCCACCGCATCCGCACGCACCTGCCCCAGGAAGATCTCGTGTGCACCGATATCGGTGCGCGTGGCATGCTTCGCGATGTTGTCCGCGACAAAGGATGGCGGAATGGCACCTTCCACGAAGATGTCCCGCACCTTATGGGGCTTCCCCTGGCTCATCCTCCGGCGAACGGGGGCAGCACGGCGATCTCTTCCCGACCGGTAAGGGCGCGGTCATCCTGCACGATAACGCGGTCCACAGCGATGACATGGTCCAACCGGTGCAGGTCCGGGATATGTTCCGCCACCGATCGTCGCAGTTCGGCGATGGAGTCCGCCTTCACCTCGATGCGTGCGGTACCCGCGCGTTCTGCCAGCATGCCGAAGAGCAACACTTCCATGGCCTAAAGATCGGAAGGAAGGTTGACGTTGTGGAACAGTTCCATGGGCCACCCGTTCTCTCCAGGACATACCTGTACCAGGGTGGCCCCCACCGTTTCCAACGCATCGCTGACCTTCCAGGCGGCCTGTGCGATCTGCGCCTCGAAGCGTGGCCTGCACCGCCGGTGGTACGCCGCAGCGAGCGGCTCGACCCTGCCATCGCAGGCAGGCACAAAGGCGTTCCGCTCCGTACCAAGGCCTTGTTTAAGGAAGGTGAAGAGCCCGGATGGTACATGTGGCATGTCGCACGCCAGGACCAACAGGCGGTGGTGGCTGGCATACCGCATGGCTGTGACGATGCCACCGAGCGGCCCCACACCGGGTATGTCATCGGCCACCACGAAGGGCCCCACATGCCCATACTTGGCAGGATCCCCGATCACCAGCAGTTCCTGCACATGCGGTTCAAGGCTGTCCAGGGCCCGTTCAAGCAGTGTGCGCCCCTTGTAGGGGATCAGCGCCTTGTCGCGGCCCATGCGCGAACTGCGGCCTCCGGCGAGCACCACGCCCGTCCACCCATCATCCGTTCCGTTCCATGCCATCATCAGTGGCCAAGGTAGTGGACCCTGACGGGTGCGCCCCCAGCCAGTTCGCCACCCGCATCGGGCAGCTCCACGAGCACCCCGGCCGCGCACATGCCCAGCAGCATGTGGGATCCCTCATCGGGCAGAAGATGCACACTGCCGTTGTGCACCCGTCCGGCGCGCAGGTCCACACGACCGCCCTTCCACCGCACGGGCGCGGCCAGAGGGAGCATTTCCGATGCCGGCCAGGGGTCCAGCGCACCCTGCAAGGCGGCAAGCAGGGGCCGCACATGGACATGCCACGCCACGAGCACGGCCCGCGGATTGCCGGGAAGCGCAAGCACCAGGGAACGGCCGCACCGCGCCGCGAGCATGGGCTTGCCCGGCTTCTGGCGTACACCGTGGAACAGCACCTCTGCGCCAAGTTCCTGCAACACTGCGGCCACCAGGTCATGCTCACCCACGGATACGCCGCCCGTACTGATCACCAGGTCCCCGCCCTCCATGGCCGCCGAGAAGGCCGCGCGCAGCGCACTCCGCTCGTCATGCGCAAGGAGCGGTGGTCGGGCCAGTGCATACCCCTCCGCGCGCAATGCGGCTTCCAGCATTTGCTCATTGCTGCTGAAGATACGGCCACTATGCGCGGCACCGGGTACGATGAACTCGCCCCCGGTGCGCACCACGGTGACCGCGGGCCGCCGATGGACGGCCACCCGATCGATACCGACGCTTGCAAGCAGTCCGACATGTGCGGCACGGATGCGCTCGCCGCGATGAAGGAGCACATCGCCCACGCGCACTTGCTCCCCACAGCGGCGCACATTGCCACCGCGGGCAAGGCGTTCATCGGAGTGCCGGATGACATCATCGGCGCGCTGCACGAACTCCTGCATCACCACGGTATCGCATCCGGCAGGAAGCATGGCACCGGTGAAGATGCGGACCGCCTCACCGGGGCGTAGGGAGTACGCCAACGTTCCTCCCGCCGCAAGGGACCCAACGACGCGCCATGACCCCCCCCCGAAGGCAAAGGCATAGCCGTCCACAGCGCTCATATCGAACAGGGGATGCACCTGTGGGGAGGCGACGTCCAGCGCAGCAAAGGCGCCGACAGCAGCGACCAGCGGCAGTTCCTCGATGGCTGTGGGGGACACCGCGGCCAGCAGCCGCTGCCGCGCTTCTTCCAGGGTGATCATGGGACGATGAGCTTGAAGACTGCCAGGGCCAGCACACCGCCCAACATGCGCTGCAACCAGCGCGGACCCAACCTGCGCGCACCGGTCCACGCGCCTGCCAGCGCGCCCATGCCGGCGGCGGCCATCCAGTACCACGCATCGGGCGGAACTGCCTCGCCTTGCATGCCAGCACCCACCACACCGGCGGTACTGTTCACCAGGATGAAGAGCGCGCTCACGGCCGCTGCCGTATGCACATCGGACCAGCGCAGGAGGATGAGCAGTGGGCTCAGGAAAATGCCGCCCCCGACACCGACAAGCCCGCTGACCAGGCCGATGGCAGCGCCCAGTGGCAGTGCGAGCGCCAGCACCACCGGCCGCGGCTCCGGGGAACCGGCGCCAAAGGACCCCAGCAATCGTGCCGCAGCCAGGAGCAGGGCCACGGCAAGCAGGCACTCGAAGATATAGGGATCGAGCACCATGGTGGAACCGAGCCAGGCCATCGGTACGGAGGTTAGCGCGAACGGCCAGAACACCTTCCAGCGGAAATGTCCGGAACGATGGAACTGAACAAAAGCGATGCCGCTCACCACCAGGTTCATCAACAGCGCGGGCAAGCGCATCTCCGTCTGCCCCATGCCCATCAGGGCGCCGAGGGCGAGGTATCCGCTGGCACCGCCATGCCCCACCGAAGCGTAGAGCAGTGCGACCAGCGCAAAACCCAGGAGGAACAGGGCCTGGCTCATGCGGTGCGGGCCGATCGTGGCAGGTGTGCGTGTAGCTCGCCCTGCAGCGAATCGTGCGGGCGGCTGATACGCAGCCAGCGACCTTCGCGCAGATCAAGCACGTCGAGCATATCCGCGTGCTGGGCATCACCGTCCGCCACCTGCTGCAGGCGTTGCACCATCAGGGCCGCAGATACGGCGATCACCGGGAGGGACACCTGCTGCATTGCACATGCCGCCTGCTCCACCCCGATGCGGCCGGTGAAGAAGGGAAATGCGCCGGGTGGTTGCGTGAACACCTGCAACTGCGTCCCGTGCACTGCGGCGCTGACCAGGTGACAGCCGACGTGGTGACAATGCGTTGCGATCAGCCGTTTGGCATGAAGGTCATCGCAGCAGTCCAGCACCACATCCGCATCGGCAAGGAGTGTCTCACAATTCGCAGGGTCCAGGAAGTGCGGCACAGGGTGCATCGCGGCAGCAGGGTTCATCTGGGCGACGCGTGTCGCGGCAACGGCCACCTTGAAGGCCCCGACGTCGGCGGAGTGATAAAGCAGTTGTCGCGGCAGGTTGCCAAGCTCCACGGTATCGCCATCGATCAGTCGCACCGACGATACCCTGTCGTCGCGCAGCAATGGCAGTACGGCCGAACCGATGGCACCCACACCCACCAAGGCCACGCGTAAAGCAGATCGGTCCATGGGGGCCAAGTTAGCGCCACCCACGGACCGCCACGGCGGTGATGACGGCTCAGCGCTGGATGGTGTAGGTGACGTCGAAGCTGCCGCGCAGGGAACGGACCTCACCGTTCTGGACGTTCATCAGACCGGCATCGAAGGTGCCTTTTATCCGCCTTGCGGACGCGTCATGCAGTTCAACGACCAGTTCCCCGGCCGTATCAGTGCCCACGCCGAACACGGCACCCGCCTGCGTGTACAGGATGGCGTTGGATGATGGGTTGATGGGGTGGGATCCGACGTCGGGCATATCCACCTGTACCACGAGCGATGTGCCGGAAAGGTCGAACCCCGATATCATCACGGACGCACCATCGCCCATCGCCACCACTTGCGCACGGGCGCAGAACGCTCCACCTCCCACATCCGCCTGCAGGCGGGCACCATCGGTTCCACAGGTGGAGGGAAGCAGGCCGACCTCCTGAGCCACTTCGGCGGCATCCTTGGCACAACCGGTGGACAATGCGGTCAACAGAACGAAGGGAAGGAGGTATCTCATGGCAATGGTGATCCAGTCGGTGGATGCCCCTGTTACGCGTACTCGGCGCCATTGGATACACGAAGCCCCGGATCGAACAGTTCGATCCGGGGCTTCGGTCCGGTGGCCGGGGTCAACGCAACACCACGCGCAGCGCCTTGCCACCCTCGTTGTGGCGCAGGTGCAGCACGTACTCACCAGCACTGAGCCCTGCGGTGGCAAGGGACACCGGAGCACCGGCACCGGCGATACGCTGGCTCAGCACGGTACGGCCTGCGATATCCACCAGTTCAAGGTCCACGCCACCAGCGATCGCCGGCAATTGCACGAACAACTGGTCATCGGCGGGGTTCGGCCAAAGGACGAAGCCTTCCGCATCGGTGGCAACAACACCGACGTTGCCCACGCTCACTTCCACTTCGGTGCGGGGGCCTTCGCATACCACGCTCGGGGCCTCCACCTCCCAGTCGTAGAAGAAGTAGTAATAGGCCGTTGCGTTGGCTCCGTTCACCGAGCTGCTGGTGATGCTACCGAAGGTGCCGAGGGCGAAGGGATAGGGCGGGTTGCTGCCGAGCGCATCGCGCCACAGCTGGGGGTTTCCACCCACCACACGCAGCCCATAGGGTCCTCCGGCGGGGACTTCGTAGTTCAGTGTGACGCGGCTCTCCCCGTTCGGGATGTTGAACACACCGGTGGCAAGCGTTGCGCCGGTGGTGCGGTCGATGAGGGCGATGGTCCTGTTGCCGGCCCCGTTCGCGAACACCTTCACAGAACGGATGGTGAAGTCCTCGTTCGCCACAAAGACCTGGTAATTGTCGGCATTGGTATGGAACGCACCGGGCATGGCGGTCTGCAGGCGTTGCTGCGGGCCACCGAAGGCCACACCACCACCGTGCGCAATGGCATCTGCGACCCAGAAGGAGGTGAGTTCACTGATGAACGGCGTGGTGAAATCGTTGCCGGTGCCGAGCAGTGTGCCACCGGTGGGGGCATCGTACCAACGCACATCACTGCCGGAGGCGAAGAGGTCCGCGGTTCCCGGGACCGGGATCACCACGGGATCGGCGACGGGTGCGTCGGGGGCATCCAGGACATCAATGGTCACCGTAGCGCTGGTCCACTCCCCGCAATTGCCTTCGATGGTGACGCTGTAGGTGCCGGCCTGGCCCACCTGCAGGGTCTGGCCCGTGGCTCCATTGCTCCACACGTAGCCTGCAGCCGTGCTGCTCACGAGTTCCACAAGGGTCCCCTCGCAGATGGTGGGTTCCCCCACCAACGTCACCGTGGGCGTTTCATCCGGACTTTCCTGCACAGTGATGCTGGACACACCCGAGCAGCCCTCCCCATCATCGATGGTGAGCGTATAGATACCCGCTTCCGTGACGGAAATGGTCTGGGTGTTGGCACCGGTGCTCCACGCGTAGTTGAACCCGGCGTTGCCGGTAAGGGTCACCGCATCACCGGAACCGCACAGCACTGCATCGCCTTCGGTGGTGATCTCCACGGTGGGGCTGATGCAGGTCCCCTCAACGATGGTGATGGCCTGGTCCACAGGCACGTTGGTGAATGTCTCCACGAGACCGCTCGGCCAACGCACGGTGACGGTCGGCACCACCGTACTGGTGCCCACGCCGAAGTTGCAGGCGAAGGAAGTGACCATGCCATAGCTCTCACCCGCCCGCACCTCACGGATCTGGGTGCCCCACGGACCCTCGATGGTGACCCGCGCACCGATGGCGTCGATGTTGCTTTCCACGCCCACCAGGCGCACGGTGAGCCAGTGGTTGGCGTTGCCATTGTTCATCCAAAGGCGGTCGGGGTTGGAGGGATCCGCGTTGATGTATCCGTCGCCGTAGCTGGCGAACACATCCTGGAACCCATCCCCGTTGAGATCGCCCGTGGCGAAGCTGTGCATGACATCACCAGCGGGGAAGACGTTGGCGATGGTGCTGAACGTCTTGTCGCCATTGTTGCGGAAGAACCGGTCGATGCCGCCTGCGATCATGAGGTCGAGGTAGCCATCGTTGTCCATATCCACGAACTTGCTCTGGAGGAAGAAGCCGGTGATCTCAAGACCGCTTCCTTCGGTGATCTCGGAGAAATTGCCCGTGCCGTCGTTCTCGAACAGCTGGATGGTGGCGTCGTGGTTGGTGATCACCAGGTCCAGGTCGCCATCGTTGTCGATATCGCCGAAATCGGCCGTCCAGCTCTGGTTCTTGATCTGGACACCATATTGGTCGGCCAGGTCGGTGTAGTTGCCATTGCCATCGTTCACGAACAGGCGGTTCCAGCGACGAGGGTCCTGCGCGTTGTTCACGCCCTGGCGGCACTTGGCGATGTACAGGTCGATGTCGCCGTCGTTGTCGAAATCGGTCCACACGCTGCCGTAGTTACCGCTCATGTCACTGACCGGATCGGACGTGTAATCGATGATGTCGGCATAGGTCAGGCCGCCGTTGCCATCGTTCAACCATTGGCGGGGAGCGGCATCATCGTGGCAGGCCCAATAATCGGTGGACCCGTCGTTGTTGATGTCCACCATGTTCACGCACTGGGTGAAGAGGCTTCCGTTGTTGAGGTCGCTCAGAGAGGAGCTGCCCACGCTGGCGATGCGCATGTAGTGCACGCCATCGTAGCTGCCACCCGCCACCACATCCTTGTGACCATTCGCATCGATGTCACCGATGGCCCAGCCCCACTGGCCCTGGCCGGAGATGTTGCCGTAGTTGACCCCGGTGAACGTACCGTCGGCGTTCTGATAGTCAACGATGACCGTGCGGCTGTTGTGCAGCTTGGCCACATCGTCGCGGCCGTCGCCGTTCATGTCCACCACACCGATGCAACCGCCACTGGTGGTGGTTCCGCTGAGCAGAGAGGAGGCATTGGTGAACGCGACCTGGCCCATGCTCAGCAGGGGCAGACCGATCGTTCCAAGTCCGAGGGTAAGAAGTTTGTGCATTTGGTTGCGTGTCTGGTTCCGTACTGATCCGGGATCGTTGCAGGTTCTGCGAAATTAGGGGGTTGTACTTCAGCGTTCCAGCCCGCTATGGTCCGACCGTTGAGTTCCTGACCGTTCCACGGGCACCCCGCCATCGGTCTGGCGGCGGATGCTCTCGCGGTGGATGGCGTCCATGAACTCGCGGATGAACGTCTCGTCGAGGCCCAGTTTCCGTCCCAGGCGGACCTGGCCGCGCATGATGCGCTCCCAGCGCTCGGGCTGCAGGATGGCCACCTGGTTGGCCCGTTTGTGGTCCCCGATGCGTTCGGCGATGTCCATGCGCGCCGCGAGCTTCTGCGCGATCTCCTCATCCAGTTGATCGATGAGGTCACGGAGCTCCTGCAAGCGGTCCGCCATGGCCGGTGTCGGACCTGCCTGCCGGAAGATGAGGCCGTCCAGGAGCGTCGCGAACGCGGGGGGCGTCAACTGTTGACCGGGGTCGCTCAAGGCATGTTCGGGACGTGGATGCACCTCCAGCATCAATCCACTGAGCCCCAGGTCCAGGGCCTGCTGTGCCACAGTGCCCAGCAGGTCGCGCGCCCCGGCGATGTGGCTGGGATCGCAGATGATCTCCAATTCCGGGAAACTGGCTTTCAAGCGGATGGGGAACTCCCACATCGGGCTGTTGCGGTAGGGCGTGCGCTCGAACCAGCTGAAGCCCCTGTGGATGGCGGCGAGCCTCCGAAGCCCGGCACCGGACAGACGCTCCAGGGCCCCGACCCAAAGGCCGAGGTCCGGGTTGATCGGGTTCTTGACGAACACAGGAACATCCACCCCCCTGAGCGCATCGGCGATCTCCTGCACGCTGAAGGGGTTCGGTGTGGTGCGCGCCCCGATCCACAGAACGTCCATGCCAGCCCGCAAGGCGGCTTCCACATGGGCGGGGGTGGCCACCTCCACCATGGACCGCAGACCGGTGGCTTGGGATGCCTCACGCATCCATTCCAGCGCAGCCTCACCGGTGCCTTCAAAATGCCCCGGACGGGTGCGCGGCTTCCAGATCCCTGCGCGCAGGATGGTGGCCCTGCCGTCAGCGGCCAGGTCACGGGCCACATGCATCACCTGGTCCGCGCTCTCTGCACTGCACGGACCGCCGATGAGCAGTGGACGCTGGAAACCTGCGCCCCATGCATGGAACGGGAGCGGTCGGAACGGGGAGATCTCGCTCATTGGAGCGGCGTACGGCAAAGGTAGTGGGACAAGAGAACGACGGAGGTGGAGCGGGAGTTCGTTGCCCTGCACAGCGGCCGTCGGTCCGTCCACGAACAAAGGCGCTTGGGCGACCCCTGTCCAAGACCACGGGGACGCATGGAATGCGCTCACCGTCAAAGACCTGACCCGAGCATCAAGCGCGGCCATCGCAGCCATGGGAGCAGTGCGTGGCAGGCCGGCGGCAGCGCCCCGCTCACCAGCGCACCACCAATTTCCCCATGGTGCTGCCTGAGGCGAGGTCCAGGTGCGCCTGCGGCAGTTCCGCGGCACCGTATTCGTTGTGCACATGCGGTGCAAGCACACGGCGGGCATGAGCCGCCACTGCCTGTGCCAGGCACGCAGCCACCACCCCCGGCTTGTGATCGCCCAGCCGCAGCATATTGATGCCCAGCACGCTCCGGCTGCGCATCATCAGGAAGATAGGCATCAGGAGGCCCATCCGCCATACGAACCGCAGGGTGCCGAGGGACCCGATCGTACCCCGTTCCGCACCACCGAACAGCACCAACCTTCCACCGGTCCCCAAAAGCTGCATGTCGGTGCGATAGGTACGTCCCGCGACCGCATTGAAGCTGACGTCGAGCCGCTCCCCTGCCAGCAACCGGCGCAGGACCAGGCCCACCTCATCCACCCGCCTATCGATCACATGGTGCGCACCCATGCGCTGCAGGTGGGCCACCTTGTCGGACCCAGCCGCCACCGCATACACGGTGCATCCTGCCTCAAGGGCCAATTGGACCAACAACTGTCCGACGCCTCCTGCCGCACTGTGTACCAGGACACGCTCACCGGGCGATAACGGGCATAGCACACGCGCTGCATACCACGCGGTGGCACCCTGGGTGGCCAATGCCGCTGCAACACCCAGTGGCAGGTCCTCCGGTATCACCGCGCAAGCCCGGTGATCGGTCACCGCCCGTTCGGCATAGCCACCGAAGCGGGTCATGGCAACGACCCGCCTGCCCAACAACCCATCGGGCACCCCGGAACCGCAGGCCTCCACGCGGCCCACCACTTCGTACCCAAGCACGCCGGGCAGGGGTGGCGCCTCCCGGTAGAGGCCACGGGCCGCCATCACATCGGCGTAGTTGAGGCCGAAGCCCTCCACAGCGATACGCACCTGCATGGACGTTGGCTCCGGAACGGGGCGTTGAACACGTGTGAAGCAATGCGGCGGTCCATCGTGTGAGACCAGGGCCCAGGCGTTCATGTTGTGCATTGGCTCAGTCGTTACGGCCCCTGACCACGACCACGAACTCGCCGCGAGGCTCATGGTCGGTGAAATGGGCCTGTAGTTCGCCCAGGGTCCCGCGTACCGTCTCTTCGTGCAATTTGCTCAGTTCACGGCCCACGCTCGCCTGGCGGTCAGCACCCAAGGCCTCCACGAGTTCGCCCACGGTGCGCAACAGACGATGCGGGCTTTCGTACAGGACCATGGTGCGGGTCTCCCGTGCCAGCTCCTGCAGGCGTGTGCGGCGGCCCTTCTTCGGTGGAAGAAAACCCTCGAACACGAAACGCTCACAGGGCAGCCCGCTACCTACAAGGGCCGGGACGAACGCCGTGGCACCTGGCAGGCATTCCACGCTCACGCCGGACGCCAATGCCGCACGTACAAGCAGGAATCCGGGGTCGCTGATGGCCGGGGTCCCTGCATCGCTCACCAGGGCGAAGCGTTCCCCTCCCCGCAGCCGGCCGACCAACTGCTCCACCATACGGTGCTCGTTGTTCCCATGGAACGGTATCAGGGGCTTCGCAATGCCCAAGTGCTGCAACAGCCTCCCGCTCACCCGTGTGTCCTCTGCGACCACGGCATCCACTTCACGCAGCACCTGCACCGCGCGCAAGGTGATGTCGTCAAGGTTGCCGATGGGCGTGGGCACCAACGTAAGGGCGGAGCGGGTGGCCGACATGGGGGGTCACTTCACTCCATCGATGAAGGTGCGGAGCAGCGCATGCAGGGGTGCGAAGGCCTTCAAGGTGAGCGCCGTGCCGGTGTCCTCCACGTCGTGGTAATGGGTCGCCCCGCCCAAGGTGTAGAGGAAGAGCGCCGGGACACCGCGCTTCACCAGCGGGCAATGGTCACTGTTGCAGGCCGGACCGCGGGCGCGAACCTCCTTCACATAAGCACCCTTTGCGTTCACGGCCACGAGCCTGTCGTACAGCATCTTCTGATCGGTGGCGTTCACCACCATCACGCCGTCGTCGCCGGTTCCTAGAATGTCCAGGTTGAGCATGAGCTTCACCCTGCCGAAGTCGATGGGGCGGTCCATGGCGAACCACTCGCTGCCCACCAATCCGGCCTCCTCGCCTGCGAACGCAACGAAAAGCAGGTTGTGCCGGGGCTTGTGCCTGCTGAACCAGTCCGCCAGCTCGAGCAGCATGGCCACCCCGCTCGCATTATCGTTGGCTCCGGGGAAGAGCGCTTGGGGGCCCATGCGGCCCAGGTGGTCGTAATGCGCGCTGATGATGATCCAATCCTTGCCGCCCCCCTTCAGCGCTCCCAACACATTGCGCGCAGGGTTCCGTGCCAGCATCCGGTTCCGAACACGGAGGTCGATCACCGCACTGCTGTCGCCGAGCGCGACATCCTTCACCTCCACCAGCGGGTAGGGCCGTGACTCCTGCGATACCCCCCAGGTGAGCTTGCCCGGAACGGCCTTCACCACCGGTCCGTAGTGCATCAACTCCTCCTCCAGTTGTGCGAAACGGGCAAGGCTGTCGGCGTTCCTGGTCGCGGGCCAGTGCAACACCGCCGCTTTCCCTGCCACCACACCAAGGGTCATCGCCTTGCGTTCAGCGCTGAACAGGTCCGCAGCTGTGAGGTGCACCAGCTCGAAGCTTCCCTCGGCACTGCCGCTGGCGGGATGCACGAGGTAGTCCGTTCCAGGCGTCAGAAGCCGGCCATCCACCTGCACGCCGATACTGTCGGGGAAACTGTTCACATTGAAGGCGAACGGCTGGAAGAGATCGCTCTTCACCGGTTGGAGCCCCCTGTCCCTGAAGGCACGCGCGATGTATTCGGCGGCGATGTCCTGTCCGTTGTTCACATAACCGCGGCCATGGAAGCCGGGCGAGGTGAGCGTATCCACGTGCTGCCTTGCGCGGGCGACCAGTTGCACATCATCCTGGCCCTGCGCCATCAGTGCCAGCGGAAGGACAACCGAACAGAGCCATTTCCTCATGCGTAGCGGCGTTTGAGCAGTTCCATAAAGGTGGCCAGCGCCTCCGGGTCGGCCGGCTTGCGCAGTTTGGAGAGCACCTCCCCCTCGAAATAGGCCTGTGCGGCAGGGCCATCGGCCATTCCATTGAGCAGGTCGATGGTCTTGTCGTAGGTGATGCGATCGCCATTGAAAAGCTCGGCAACGAACCAGAACTTGTGGCTCAGCGAGATGGCTTTGGCGAGATCCGGGATGGCGGCCTGTTCCAATTTCTCCGCCAGGGTGGAAGCGGTCCTCTTCTGCCCGGCGGGTGGGGTGGGCCCTGGTGCAGCGACGGGTGCAGGCGGGGAAGCCGGAGGTGGCGCGGCTCCTTGCGAAGCTGCTTCCGTGGCCTCGATGGCCTCGATGAGCGATACCTGCCGGGAGGGTGGATCGGGCGGACGTGTGTCCAGGCGAATGGCGGCGGGGTCCGGGGTGGGGGGCTTCAGCGCCTCGGGAACAGGCTCCTCCCTGGCGACAGCACGCACGGTGGGGGTCACTGCGGCCTCACGTGCCTTGTGGCGCAGCACCACCAACCGTTCGTAGAGCTCCCGAGCATCCACACAGGCAACCTCCAGGCCTTCCACGTCGAGGGTGCCCGTGGCCAGTTCGTGTTCCGCCTTGAGCAAGGCGGCCAGCAACTCGTTCATGTTCCGGAATGACTTGTCCTTGGCCATGGTGCAACAGTTTTGCAACAAGCTCGAACGCGAAGATCCCTATTTTCGCGACGCCCTGCAAGCAGTGTACCTCGCCGGGTCCCCGCATAGCCGATGTTCCTGGAGCACACAGCCAGCCGCGCTCGCCGAAAGGGCTGGATCGAAGTGATCTGCGGGAGCATGTTCAGCGGCAAGACCGAAGAACTCATCCGCCGGCTGCGTCGGGCGGAATTCGCAAGGCAGCGCGTGGAGATCTTCAAGCCCAGTGTGGACACGCGCTATGCGGACAGCGATGTCGTGAGCCACGATTCGACCGCGATCCGCAGCACTCCGGTGCCCAGCAGCAGCAACCTGCTCCTGTTGGCCAGTGACATCGAGGTGGTGGGCATCGACGAGGCCCAGTTCTTCGATGATGGCCTGCCGGAAGTGTGCGCCGAGCTTGCCAAGCTGGGTGTGCGCGTCATTGCTGCCGGCCTTGACATGGATTTCCAAGGCCGACCCTTCGGACCGATGCCACGCCTGATGGCGGCAGCGGAGTACGTGACCAAGGTGCATGCCATCTGCGTACGGTGTGGCGGACTCGCCGCGTTCAGCCATCGGACCACCGCCAGCAGGGAGCTGGTGGTGCTGGGTGAGACCGACAGCTACCAGCCACTCTGCCGGGGCTGTTTCACCGATGCCCTGAACAACGCACCCACCGCACCATGATCGGCACGCCCTACACCCTGCAGGCCATCGCCGACGCAGTGGGTGGCACCATCATCGGACCGCCCGGTGCGGGGCAGTGGAGCGTGGACCGCATCACCATCGATTCACGCGGGAATACCGGCGGGGGAAGCACCCTCTTCGTCGCGCTCAAGGGACCACGACACGATGGGCATGCCTACATCGATGAACTGTGCGATGCGGGCCTCCGCTGCTTCCTGGTGAATGCCGACCAGGCAGTTCCCAGGACCGGTGCATGCCTTGTTGCCGTGCCGGATACGCGCGCTGCGCTTCAACGCTTCGCGGCCCACCATCGGGAGAGGTTCCGGTTCCCTGTCATCGGCATCACGGGGAGCAATGGGAAGACAGTGGTGAAGGAATGGCTTTGGCAGCTCCTGCACCGTGAGGAGCACATCGTACGCAGCCCGGGAAGCTGGAACAGCCAGGTGGGTGTACCGCTCAGCGTGCTGCGCATGGGACCGCATCACAGCCTCGGACTGTTCGAGGCGGGCATCAGTGAACCCGGAGAGATGGCCCTGCTGACGCCGATCATCCGGCCCACCATCGGGGTCCTCACGATGCTCGGCGACGCACATGAGGAGGGCTTCCGTCACCTGGCCGACCCAGCCAGCAAGGCCCGTGAGAAGACCAGCCTGTTCGTGGGTGCGGATGTCTGGATCAGCCCCTGGGGAGCTGTTCCGGAACCGGCGACGCAGCAGTTGACCGCTACGAAGCACCTCACTTGGAGCCGCCAACCCGGCACCGGAGCCTTCCTGGAGTGCCTCGCAGCGCGCACAGAGGGTGCGGGCACGTTGCTTCATCTTCGCTTCCAAGAAGAGGAGTTCCACTGCCGCATCCCCTTCACCGATGAAGCCAGCCTCTCAAATGCACTGACCTGCATCACGATCTGCCTCCACCTCGGCCGCACACACCACTGGATCGCGGAACACCTGCCCCAGATCGCTCCTGTGGACATGCGTCTGCGGACCGTTCAGGGAAGGCATGGAACCACCCTGCTGGACGACAGCTACAGCCTGGACATGGTCTCGCTGGTGAGCGCCCTTGAGCACCTGCAGCGCATGGCCCAGGGGAGGCCGTGTGTGGTGGTGCTCAGCGACCTTCCCCACGCCGTGGACAGTCCTGCGCACTACGCGGAGATCGCGCGCCACCTTCACGACCACGGGGTGGGAACGCTCCTTGCCGTAGGTCCGGAACTGGCCCGGCACCGCAGCCTATTCGGTGATCGGGTCCACCTGTACAAGGACGTGGACACGCTGCTCACCAAGGTGGACCCACAGCAGTTCGCCGGGGCCGTAGTATTGGTCAAGGGTGCCCGCCGGTTCGGATTGGAACAGGTGGTGGAACGGTGGCAACAACAAGTGCATGGCACGGTGCTGGAGATCGACCTAGGGGCGGTGCGCCACAACCTCAACCACTACCGTGCACTGATCGGACAAAGCACCCGGGTGATGGCCATGGTGAAGGCGGCAGGGTATGGAACCGGTGCCACTGAACTCGCGCGATCGCTTGCGCACGAACGGGTGCATTACCTCGGTGTGGCCTACGCGGATGAGGGCATTGAACTCCGCGGCCAAGGGGTCACCCTGCCGATCATGGTGATGAACCCGGAACCCGTCGCCTTCGACACGTTGCAGCGTTTCGGGCTGGAACCGGAGGTCTATGATGTGCATTCACTTCGGGCCGCGATCGCTCACGCACGCCGCACCGGGCAGCGGACCATCGTGCACATCAAGCTGGATACAGGGATGCACCGCCTCGGCTTCCAGCCGGAGGAGCTTCCCGCGCTCCTGGATGCGCTCCGGGGCGCACCGCTGCAGGTCGCCTCCATCCTCTCACACCTCTCCGCAAGCGAAGACCCACGGCACGACGCGTTCACGCTCACCCAGATCGACCGCTTCACACGCATGGCCGATGCCATCGACGAGGTGCTGGGCTGCAGTCCGCTTCGGCACATCGCCAACAGCGGTGCCATCGCCCGGTTCCCGCAAGCACACCTTGACATGGTCCGCGTGGGCATCGGGCTTTACGGGATCGGCGCGAACAGTGCCGAGACAGCGCGCCTGATGCCGGTGGCTTGCCTGCGGACCGTGGTGGCACAGATCAAGGACATTGCCGGCGGGGAGAGCGTCGGGTACGGCCGCGGGGCCCTGGATGAGCGCCCCCGCCGCATCGCCATCCTGCCCATCGGCTATGCGGACGGCTTCCCCCGTCGCTTGGGACATGGACAAGGGCGTGTGCACATCCGCGGTGCCGAAGTGCGGACCGTGGGGAGCATTTGCATGGACATGTGCATGGTGGAGCTCGGCGATCACCCATGTGCCGTGGGTGATGAGGTCATTGTCTTCGGGAACGCACCATCACTTGCACAGTACGCAGCCGATCTAGGCACCATTCCGTACGAGGCGCTTACCAGCATCTCCACCCGGGTGAAGCGCGTACACCTGCACGGTTGACGCCCCCGCCGGAAATGCTGCGGCCCGTGACCTTGATCGTTTTATTGCGATATTCATTTTTATCGTAATATTGCGATCTATTTGAAACGAGCCATGGGCGTCACAAAGACCGATCTCTTCACCGCGCAGCAGAACCAGCTGGCCACCTGGGCCAAGGTCCTGGGCCATCCCGCGCGCATCGCCATCCTCCAGTACCTGCTGAAGCAGAACGCCTGCGTATGCGGCGGCCTGGTGGAGGAACTGGGGCTGGCGCAGGCCACCATCAGCCAGCACCTGCGCGAACTGAAGGACGCCGGCCTGATCACCGGCACCGTGGAGGGCACCAGCGTGTGCTACTGCATCGAACCCAAGGCCTGGGCCAGGGCGGAGGCCGCCTTCACCAAGCTCTTCAACGCCTACAGACCCATCGATACCTGCTGCTAGATCCGCACGGGCGGATCATGATCCGCCCTTATCCCCCGTACAAGCCATGAACACTCCCCAAGAGACCAAGGACCTCGTCCGTGCCAAGTACGCCGAGATCGCCCTGCAGGACAAGGCCACCAACGCCAGCAGTTGTTGCGGCGCAGGTGGTTGCAGCACCGAGGTGTACAACATCATGAGCGACGACTACACGCAACTGGAAGGCTACAACCCGGATGCGGACCTCGCACTGGGCTGCGGCCTGCCCACCGAGTTCGCGCAGATCAAGCCGGGCGATACCGTGCTGGACCTGGGCAGCGGCGCCGGCAACGACTGCTTCGTGGCGCGCGCGGCCACCGGTCCCGATGGCCGGGTGATCGGCGTGGACTTCACCCCCGAGATGATCGCCAAGGCCAGGGAGAACGCCCGCAAGCTGGACCACCAGAACGTGGAGTTCCGGCAGGGCGACATTGAAGCGCTGCCCCTCAGCGCCTGCATGGTGGACGTGGTGGTGAGCAACTGTGTGCTGAACCTGGTGCCCAACAAGCGCCAGGCCCTGAACGAGGTGCTGCGCGTGCTGAAGCCCGGTGGGGACTTCAGCATCAGCGATGTGGTGTTGGTGGGCCAGCTACCCCCGGCGATCCAGGGCGCAGCGGAGATGTACGCCGGCTGCGTGAGCGGTGCGCTGCAGGAAGAGGAATACCTGAGCATCATCCGCGACGTCGGTTTCCTGGACATCACGGTGCAGAAGCGCAAGCCCATCGTGGTACCCGATGACATCCTCCGCAACTACCTCAACGCGGAGGAGCTCGCCGCCTTCAAGGCCAGCGGCACCGGCATCTACAGCATCACCGTGTTCGCGCGCAAGAGCAGCGTGGACTGCTGCGCGCCGAAAGCCGAAAAGCAGGCGCAGAAGGACCTGACACCCACCAACCCTGAAGGCGTGCATGCCCTGCCCGGTTGAGACCTGGGCGCAGGCTGCTGCTGAGACCGACCATCCCTACCACCATGCTCCTCCCCACACTACTCCTCTCCCTCCTCTCGCCTGCCACACCCATGGAACGCATCCTGCATCCCGACCTGCAGCGCTATGTGAACGAACGCGTGCTGCCCGCCATGGCCGCCATCCCTGCGGAACGCAAGGAAAGCCTGGACCTCATCGCCGCCTTCGTGAAGGAACGCAAGGCCGCCGG
>CAZLGY010000054.1:13577-18530 GCA_964559165.1 uncultured Chryseobacterium sp. | reverse complement strand
CGCAGGACGACCTCGCCATCAACGGCCACGCCATCGAGGTGCGCGTGTATGCCGAGGATCCGGCCAACAACTTCCTGCCCGACATCGGCCGCCTCACCACCTACCGCCCCCCGCAAGGACCGGGGGTGCGTGTGGACGATGGCTTTGAGGAGGGTATGGACGTGCCGATCCACTACGACCCGATGATCGCCAAGCTGATCACCCACGGGGCCACCCGGGAGGAGGCCATCGCGCGCATGGAGCGGGCCATCGACGATTACGCCATCAGCGGCGTGGAGAGCACCCTGGGTTTCTGCCGTTTCGTGATGGGACACCGGTCCTTCCGGAGCGGGCGTTACGACACCCACTTCGTTCGCGACCATTTCCGCCCCGAATTCCTCGATGGTGAGGATGGGGATGAAGCTGCGGCTGCTGCTGCCGTGGCTGCTTTCCTCCACGCCGACCGCGATCACCGGCCGGTGGTCGCCGCAGATAGCGTTGGGATAAGTGCTTGGAAACTAAAGCGCCGCTGAAGCGTACAAGGGAATATTGGCACGGGATCCGCGTTGTACCTTCACGCAACCCGTTCGGAAAATGCACCATCCGACCATCCGGACCCTCATTCTCTGCATGCTTGTGGCACCCGCGAGCGTTGTCGCGCAGCCCGAAGTTCGTGGCCATGTGCTGCGTGCTGTGGTGCTCGATGGTGATACCATGCCCGTGGTGGTGCTGCCCGAAAGTGAGGTGAAGGCCCGTTGGAGCGCCCGTGATCGCAGAGCGGCGGAACAGTACGACAAGCTGACGCGCAACATCGTGAAAGTGTATCCCTACGCACGCCTCACCGCCAACCTGCTGAGGGAGTATGAGCATGACCTTTCGGTCATCCAGAAGGGCAGCGACCAGGAGGCGTACCTCAAACTGGCGGAACTTGAACTGCGGACCGAATTCGAGGCGGAGGTGAAGGACCTTACCATGAGCCAGGGCCGTGTGCTGATCAAGCTGATCGACCGGGAGACCGGAACCACCTCGTACGACCTCGTGGAACGCCTGCGTGGCACGTTCACTGCCTTTGTATGGCAGGGCCTTGCGCGGCTTTTCGGTCAGGACCTGCGCAGTACGTATGATGCATCCGGTGATGACCGCATGATGGAACTGATCGTGCAGCGCATCGAACGGGGCGAGTTGGCCGTGGCCCAGCGAGGAGCCCGCACTGCCAAGGCCCAGGCGCGCCTGGAGAAGCGCAAGGCGCGTCTCTACCGCAAGTATGGTCTGTCCGATACGGGCAGCCTCAATTGATCGGACCCAGGTCGATGGCGTTGCCGTTCGCTTGAATAGGCGGCGTGCACCGTTCAGCGCCAGCACCACCGCCAGCCCGGGCTGTGGCGGGAACCAGATTGGCGGCCGGGGAGCATTGTTCCAGAGAGGAGAATGGCTGGCAGCAGGTGTATGTGGGAGGAGGATGGGGATCGGGTGGCATTATTTGTTTGTACAAGCAAATAATCACAAAAGTGTCAGAGAACTGATCATCAAGTTTTTGTGCCCATTAGATAAGATGCGAGGCCAGGTAACTTGGGTGTGCTTGAAATTGTAAGTCCTTGATCATCATAATATTACGCTCTTTTTATTTGCTTGTACAAGCAAATAAGACCTCCGGCAGATCGATCCCGAACCGTTTTCCTCCACTCACTATAACTCCTTCACCATCACGTGGTCGTCCATCACGTAGCCCGCACCGATATCGATGACCTCATCGCGTTCAACCGTGAAGCCATGGCGCCGGTAGAAGTCCTTCGCCGGATTGTACTTGTTCACGTTGAGCTCCACGGCTTGGTCGCCTGCTGCTTGGGAGGCGTTCAGCACGGCCTCCAGCAGCGCATGGCCAACGCCGCCGCCTTTCACCTGGGGCAGCACATACAGCTTGTGCAGTCGCGTGCGACCGGGTGTGTGCTGGTGGGCATAGCCCGCGAAGCCGATGGCCTCCCCGTTGCGCTCAGCGAGCAGGAAGCGGTGGCCCAGCGTGGCGATCTGTTCGTGCAGGGCGACCTCGCTGTACATCCGCTCCAGCATGTAGGCCAGTTGGGTTGGGGAGAGGATGCTGGCATAGGCCACCGGCCACGCGGCGTGGGCGATGGAACGGATGGCGGGCAGGTCCGCAACAGTGGCGGGCCGGATGGTCACTTGAGGAACGCCGGTGCCACCACCAGGTCCTTGCTGCCCGCCGTGTAGCGGTAGAAGCCCTCGCCGCTCTTCACCCCAAGCTTGCCTGCGGTGACCATCTGCACCAGCAGTGGGCAGGGGGCGTACTTGGGATTGCCGAGGCCTTCGTGCAGTACGCGCAGGATGGCCAGGCAGGTGTCCAGCCCGATGAAGTCCGCCAGTTGTAATGGCCCCATGGGGTGTGCCATGCCCAGTTTCATGATGCTGTCGATCTCCGCCACGCCACCCACGCCCTGGAACAAGGTCTCGATGGATTCGTTGATCATCGGCATCAGGATGCGGTTGGCCACGAACCCGGCGTAGTCGTTCACGGTCACCGGCACCTTGCCGATGGACGTGCTCAGGTCCACCACGGTGGTGGTTACGGCATCCGAGGTGTCATAACCACGGATCACCTCCACCAGTTTCATCACCGGAACGGGGTTCATGAAATGCATGCCGATGACCTGGGTGGGGCGCTTGGTGGCGGCGGCGATGCGGGTGATGCTGATGCTGCTGGTATTGGTGGCCAGGATGCAGGAGGTAGGTGCGTTGGCGTCCAGGTCGCGGAAGATCTTCAGTTTGAGGTCCACGTTCTCGGTGGCGGCCTCCACCACCAGCTCGGCCTCATGCACCCCTGCGGCCATGTCCGTGGTGGTGGTGATCATGGCCAGCGCCGCAGCCTTCTGGTCTTCGGTCATGCTTCCTTTGGCCACCTGGCGGTCCATGTTCTTCGTTATGGTGGCGAGGCCTTTGTCGAGGCCGGCTTGAGCAATATCGATGAGGGTGACGTGGTGGCCGTTCTGGGCGAACACATGGGCGATGCCGTTACCCATCTGACCGGCACCGATAACAGAGATCTTCATGCGGGAACTGCGATTTGGCGTCGAAAGGTAGGGCGCGAACGGCGACGTGGCGCACGGCAGGTAGGGGCGCGAGATCTCGCGCCCCTACTTGCCGTCGCGGCGCAGGATGATGAGCACCGTGTAGGCCAGGATCTTGAGGTCCACGGCCAGGCTCATGTTCTCGATGTAGAGGATGTCGTACTTCAGGCGGCGCACCATCTGCTCCACGTTCTCGGCATAGCCGAACTTCACCTGGCCCCAGCTGGTGATGCCCGGGCGAACCTTGTGCAGGTGGCGATAATGGGGGGCCACGGCCGTAATGGCATCGATGAAGTGCTGCCGCTCGGGGCGGGGGCCCACCAGGCTCATTTCTCCCTTGATCACGTTCCAGAACTGGGGTATCTCATCCATCCGTGTCTTGCGCATCCAGCGGCCGATGGGCGTGATACGCGGATCGGCACTGCTGCTGAGCTGGGGGCCATGGCGCTCCGCATCGCTGTACATGCTGCGGAACTTGATGATCTGGAAGGGGCGGCCGAACTTGCCGATGCGTTCCTGCCTGAAGAAGATGGGGCCCGGACTGGAGAACTTCACCAGGATGGCCAGTACCAGGAACAGCGGCGAAAGGATGATCATGGCCAGCGTACTGGCGGCGATGTCCACGATGCGCTTCAGGGAGAACTGCCACGCGGGCATGATCTCCGGATTCACCTCGATCAGTGGGGTGCCGAAGATGCTGGTCATCTTCACCGATCCGGATAGGATGTCGTACATGTCCGGGATCACCTTGATCCGCACACCGGTCCCCTCCAGCTCGTTCATGATGCGGCTGATATGCTCGTGCTCGCCCGAGTCCACTGCGATGATCACCTCTTCCACGGCGTGGATGTCGATGACCTGCCGCAGCTCATGCCACTTGCCAAGCCGTTGAAGGCCCACCTGGGTGAGCAACTGGTCGCCCCCGTTCACGTTCACGAACCCGATGAAACGGTTGCCGGTGGACTTGGGCAGCGACTCGATCTCCTCGTAGATGGCCATGGCCCGCTCGTTGCCGCCCACGAGGATGGTGTTGAACCCGATCTTCCGGTGGTGCACCTTGTGCACCGTACTGCTGGTGAGCAGGAAGCGCAGCACGAAGGTGATGCCGAAGTGCAGCACGAACAGCGCCACGAACGAGCGGTAGAGGTAACGGTAGCTGGCCACCTGGTCATCCAGGAGCAACACGAAGAAGATGACCATCACCCCGATGAGGCTGATCAACAGTGTCTGGCCCAGTTCCTTGGTGCGGAACCGCCGGTAGATCTCGCGGTATCCGCCGATCACCGTGTACAGCCCGAACCAGAACAGTGGGATGAGCACCAACCCGAGGAAGTAGTTGCGGTCGAAGGTCAGGGGCACCTCGTACCCGAACTTGATGGGCTCCAAGTGGAGCTTGCGGTAGATGAAGAAAAGCGTCCACGCGAGCGCTGACCCGAACAGGTCGGCCGCCACATACTTCGCTACCTGGAGGCGCCTGTCCATCATTCGAACCGGACGATCTTGATGTTATCCAGCAGCACCAAACCAGAGCTCTGGCCACTTGCCAGCCGCGCTTCGAAGAAAAGGTCGCGGGCGGTGACGGAGGACGTGTTCCACAAGGTGGAAAGATCGATGTAGGCCTTGTTCCATACCGGGCTGCGGCCATTGCCCGTGGTGGGTACCAATGTCACATAGCGCTCTTCCGCCACGAACGAGCCCTGGGCATACCGCAATCCGATATCCAGTTCCACATCGGTACTGTAATCGAGCTCCAGGAACACCGGGCCGGTAGCACGTTCGAATTCCTCCCCGGTGACCAGGCGGGCGACGCTGTTCACCGCGGTAAGTTCGACGCCGCCCACCGGTGATCCGTCCCGCACCAGTCCGGGGTCCGTCTCAGCCCTGAAAATGAGCA
>CAZLGY010000054.1:0-13567 GCA_964559165.1 uncultured Chryseobacterium sp. | reverse complement strand
GGGTGGCTGCATTAAGCAGCGTTCCCGCTGCATCGAAGGGCTCCAGCCAGAAGTTGACGCCAGGCAGGTATGCGGTGACCGGTGCCACCGTGCTGGAGGTGCCGGGTGCCAGGTCGGCACTGCCTTCCCAAGTGCTGTAGAAGGGATAGCGCAGGCGGTCGTCGAAGAGGCCGTTGCGCTTGATGGCGGGGACCACACTGATGCTTGCCTCCCCAGCGGCCAGCGCAGGGATGCGGGCGGGAAGTTCCCAAACGCCTGTAAAGTCACCGTTCACGGTCACCCACACATCGGTGATCTTGGTGCTTGGCGCTCCCTGCCCCGGCGCAGTGGCCATGGTGTAAGCCGGTATCTCCACATAGGCGGGCACGTCCTCCGGCTTCCTGCACCCCACCAGGGCGAGCAGCACCCAAGGGGCGAACTTCAATGCACCGGTCTTCCGCACCACGTTATAACGGAACAGTTCCACGATCAGTATGTGGGGGTCGTGGTTGCTTGCGCCCCCATGCGTTCCAATATGCGGAAGGCCACCTCCATGGCCCGTCTGCCGTCCTCGAGCGGCACCTCGGTGGGGGTGTCGTTCAGCACGCTCAGCGTGAAGGCCCGCAATTCGTCGCGGATGGCATTGCCCGGGGGGATGTCCGGCTTTTCGAAGCTGATGCCCCGCCGGCCCTTCCCGTTCCCTAGGTCGATCGTCACTCCGAAGGGATCGCCGTCCCCCTCCACGGTGCGCATCCGTACGATCTCGCTGCTGCGCTCAAGCAGGTCCACCGAGATGTAGGCATCGCGCTGGAAGAAGCGGTTCTTGCGCATGTTCTTCAGGCTGATCCGGCTCGCGGTGAGATTGGCCACACAGCCGTTGGCGAAGGCGATGCGTGCATTGGCGATGTCAGGCGTGTCGCTCACCACCGCAACCCCGCTGGCCTGCACGTCCACGACCCCGCTCTTCACCACGTGCAGCACCAGGTCGATGTCGTGGATCATCAGGTCCAGCACCACGCTCACATCCGTACCGCGCGGATTGAATTGGGCAAGGCGATGCGATTCGATGAACAGGGGTTCATGCAGGTAGGGGAGGGCCGCCCGGAACGCCGGGTTGAAGCGTTCCACATGCCCCACCTGTGCCTTGACACCGCGGGTCCTGGCCAGTTCAATGAGGGTGTCGGCCTCGTCGATCCGCTCGGCCAGCGGTTTCTCGATGAAAAGGTGTCGTCCCGCCTGCAGCACCTGTTTGGCGAGCATGGTATGGGTCACCGTCGGGGTAACGATATCGACCGCATCGCAACCAGCTATCAGGTCCTCCTTGCTGAAGGCATGCACACCGAACTCCTGCATGATCTGTGCTGCACGGTCCTCGTCCGGCTCGTGGAAACCGATCAGTTCGGCTTCCGCCACCTCCCTCCATTGCTGGATGTGGATACGACCAAGGTGGCCGGCGCCGACGACTCCAACGCGCAAGGGTCGATGTTCGGATGGCATGATCTTCAGGGGGTTCTGCGAACGGGGCGGCAAAAGTACGGGCTTCCTACGGAGGCGATGGGTGAGGCGCTAAATTTGCGGGGCATGGGTGGCGTGGAGGATTCGTTCCGGCATCAGGGATTGCGGCGCAAGTTGGTGGAGCACCTCCGTGGGCGCGGTATCCAGGACCCGGCTGTCGTGGCCGCCATCGGCAAGGTGCCGCGGCACCGCTTCATCGACGATTCCGCGTTCGCCGACCGTGCCTATGAGGATACGGCCTTCCCGATACCCTGCGGCCAGACCATCTCACAGCCCTGGACGGTGGCCTTCCAGACCGAGCTGCTGGACGTGTCCAGGGGAATGAAGGTGCTCGAGATCGGCACGGGTAGCGGCTACCAGACAGCCATACTGGCGGAACTCGGTGCGCGGGTGTTCTCCATCGAACGTCACCGTCCGCTCTACCTGCAGACGAAGGCGCGGCTGGCCCTGTTGGGATACCGCGCCATCACGGTGCACGGCGACGGCTTCGCGGGGCTGCCTGTGGAGGCCCCTTTCGACCGCATCCTCGTCACCTGCGGTGCTCCCTTCATTCCTCCGGCCCTGGTGGACCAACTGAAGCGGGGGGGGCGTCTTGTGATCCCGGTGGGTGAAGGGGAGCACCAGGAAATGCTGCTGGTCACCAAGGATGAACAAGGCGTTGCACACCAGGAGATGAAGGGTCGCTTCAGGTTCGTTCCGATGCTGTCTGACAAGGCCAGCTGACGGCGGTCAGTCGCTGGTATCGGCGGGCCTGTTAGATTTGCCCCGCGAAGAAGGAAGGGTCGGTTCCATTTCGGGATAGGAACCGTTCCTGATAAGCACGATCAACATTTTTCAGTTCACAACCACAAGGATCGTTCATATGTTTGCCGCCCGAACGGCATACATTTGGCCGGTCAAAGACCAGAGAACCCCAAACCAATCCCAATGAAAAAGACCGTACTGTCCATGGCTCTGCTGGGTGTTTGCTCCATTGCGAACGCACAGCTCTCCACCCGGGAGAACGATGATACCCGGTACAAGCTCGGCGCCCGTCCCGTAGCTGGTGATTACGCACTTACCTTCGGTATCGGCATCACCTCCACCGAGGTGGGTGGTCGCGAGATCCCCGCTTGGAACCTCTTTGGCCAGGGCAACCTGATCACCGGTAAGAAGTTCATCAAGGACGATGTTGCCGTGCGCGCAGGTATCCGCCTGTTCCGCGACAGCCGCACCCTCTCCGGTGAGCTCGACTCCACGGAGAACATCACCAACGTGCTCAGCGAAGTGGAGTTCCGCTCCAGCGAGCGCCAGTACATGCTCGTACCCGGTATCGAGAAGCACTTCAGCAACTCGAACATCTTCGACGTGTACACTGCTGCTGACCTGTACCTCGGCTTCGGCAAGGACAAGGATGTCACCAGCGTTACCAACCGTCGCGGTCAGACCTCCGCTGAAACCGCAACCACCCCCTACACCATGGTCGGTCTGGGTGGCGTGATCGGTGTGAGCGCCTTCGTGGTGGACCTGCCTATCAGCGTGGGTCTGGAGTACGGCATCGGTGCTTTCTGGAAGCTCGGCGACCGCACCAAGGTTGAGGTGGAAGAGGCCGATGGCACCACCTACGAGTACCAGACCGTTTCCGACGACCCCTTCGGTGGTCTCGAGTACAACAGCGCCAAGCAGAAGTACATGACGATGGACACCAACAACCAGGTGCGCCTGGTGGTGAACATCTTCTTCAACTAAGTCTCACTACGTAACCAACCGCAGCAATGAAGAATTTCAAAGCGATCCACCTGCTGCCCCTGGCCGTAGTGCTCCTGTTCTCCTCCTGCACCGTCTACACGAAGAACATCGCGACCACCGAGGTGGAAACGCAGATCCAGTTCAAGATGGAGGACCTGGAATACATCGGTGATGTGAGCGGCACTGCCACGCAAACGACCCTCCTCGGGTTCATCCCCGTCGGCGGCCGTCGTTTCCATGTGGCCGGCATCGGTGGCGGCACCGTGGTGCCCCAAGGCCGCCTGTTCAACAATGCCCTGTACGATGCGCTGATGCAGCGTGAGAACGCTGACTTCGTGCTGCCCCTGAGCAGCAGCAGCGTGCGTAATGGCATGTTCCTGGGCAACAAGACCACCCTTACCGTGCGCGCGAAAGCGTTCCGCATCAAGTCCAAGTAAGGTTCATAACTTCCGTAGCAACGGGGCCGCGATCGTACGATCGCGGCCCCGTTCGCTTTGTACCTTTGATGCAACTACCGTACCGCCCATGCGCTACCTGCCGCTCCTGCTCCTGCTGCCTCTGCTCGGCCTTGCCGGATGCAAGAAGATCGAGAACGAGATACCTGTGCTCTCCGTAAGCCCCAGCGACCCCGATATCGACGCGGTTTCGGGTCAGGTGTTGAGCTTCACCATCCGCGGCAGGTCCGATGGGCGGTCCTTGTCGCGCCTGGTCATCACATCCAAGAAGGACAACTCCTTCACGGTCACCGTGAAGGATTCCGCGTTGACCGGGTCCAACCTCAACTTCGTCTGGGAAACCCGCGTGGCCAACGCCATCCAGCCGTACTCGGAGGTGCTCACCTTCCAGCTCATCGATAGCGAGGGCGCGGAAATGAGGACCACACGCACCTTGTACGTCACACTGGGGGCCATCGTGCTCACCGAAACGTCCGGACACCAGTTCTATCATGGGAACTCCGCCGTCCATGGCGAATCCGCCTTCGATCTGGAGGCCCGCGTGCCGGTGCTTGCCTCGGTTGATTCCACCCGCCGTGATGTTCAGGATGTGCCCATTTCCCCCACCGCCACGGAGATGAGCCGTTCCTGGCGCTCCCCGGCTGGAGGCCGTTTCGTGCGCTTCAACGAATTCGACTATGCCAATGCCACGGATATCTCCCTGGAAGCTGCATTCCTGGCCGGTGTGCCGAGCGAGACCATTTCCGATGTACAGGTGGGGGATATGATCCTGGTGCGCCTCGGCAGCCTGCCCGATACGCAGCGTTTCTATGCCGTTATGAAGATCATGGACATCATCGATGAACCCGGCACGGCCGACAACGACCGCTACGTGTTCAATATGAAGTGGGCCCTGTTCGATAATTGAGCGAAGGACATGCGCGCCGTTGTTACAAGTGACGGAATGCGCCAGGCCGAAAGGCGCGCCATGGCATCCGGCGTTCCGGCCCTTGACCTGATGGAACGGGCAGGGGCCGCGGTGGCCCAGTGGTTGCTGGATCCGGACCGCTCCGGAACGGTAAGGCCTTCACCGGGAGGTGTCTATCGCGTGCTTTGCGGACCCGGCGATAACGGGGGGGATGGCATGGTGGTGGCGCGTCACCTGCACCTTGGCGGTCACGGGGTAACGGTGCACCGCCTTGCAGAAAATGGCCCCAGCGAGGCGTGCCACGTTCAGTGGGAACGACTGAAGGCCGCGGGTGTGCCGGTACATCCCACCAATGGCGAAGTGCCGGATGTGGCCTCCGGCGACCTTGTGGTGGATGCCTTGTTCGGCATCGGTCTCAACCGGCCCTTGGAAGGTCCCGTGGTCGCTTGGATCGAAGCGGTCCGGACGGCTGGTGCACAGGTGGTTGCATTGGATGTGCCCACGGGAATGGGCGGGGATGGCAGGGTGCAGGGGCCCGTAATGCGGGCAACGGCTACGCTCACCTTCCAATGGCCCAAGCTGGCCACGTTGCTCCCGGCCAATGCCGATCTTGTGGGTGCGCTCGTGGTGCTTTCCATTGGTATGGCAGAAGGAGCCGAAGGCCAGGAGGATATGCGCTGGTACTTGCAAGATCGCTCCGATCTTCGTGCGCTGCTCGAGGTACGTCCCAATGCCGGTCACAAAGGCACCTTCGGGCATGCCGTGCTCGTCGGTGGCAGCACGGGAAGGATGGGGGCGATGGTACTGGCCGCCCGCTCCTGTTCGCGGAGCGGGGTGGGTACGGTCACCGCTCATGTTCCGGCCGATGGTCTGCCCACCGTTCAGGCGGCGTGGCCCGAGGCCATGGGTTCGCCGGATGTTTCCAGTGGGTATGTGAGCGATGTGCCGCGCGCCCTTCAGGGGACGGCCTGGGGGGTCGGTCCAGGACTTGGATCGCATCCGGATAGTGCATTGATGCTCAAGCGGATGATCCAAGATCCACCGGGGGCGCTGGTGCTTGATGCGGACGCCCTGAACCTGTTGGCGGAAGCCCCCACATGGGCCGCATTCCTTCCGGCCGGAACCATCCTGACGCCCCATGTCCGTGAGTTTGAACGGCTGGCCGGCACCACTTTCGCCAATGACCGTGACCGCATCGAAGCCGCGCGATCCCTGGCCATGAAATGGGGTTGCGTGCTCGTACTGAAGGGGGCTGTCACGGCCATCTGTACACCCCATGGCCGGGTGTTCATGCAGCGCTGGACGAACTCAGGGATGGCACGGGGGGGCAGTGGTGACGTGCTTACCGGCTTGGTGACGGGCCTGTTGGCCCAAGGTTATCCACCCGTGGCAGCGGCCAGCATCGGTGTCTACCTGCATGGCGCCGCGGGTGCCATGGTGGCGGCATCCATCGGGGCGGATGGTATGAGCGTCCATGACCTTGTGGAGGCGATCCCGGCTGCCTGGCGCGACCTGCGGGCCTAAAGGATCCCCTCGGTGGGGCCTTTGCCAAGCCGCAAAAGCTCCGGTTGGCCCTGGCTGAGGTCGATGACCGTGGAGCCCTCCAACCCACCGATGCCGCCATCGATCACCGCATCCACCTGGTAGCCGATGTGCTCGTCAATCCGCTCTGGATCGGTGGTGTAATCCACCACCTTGTCGGGGTCGTGTACGCTGGCCACGACCAAGGCATGCCCCAGTTCCGCTACGAGTGCGCGGGGGATCGCGTGGTCCGGTACGCGGATGCCCACTGTTCGCTTGTTGTTCTTGAACAGCTTGGGGATCTCGCCGCTGGCTTGCAGGATGAAGGTGTAGGGCCCGGGCAGGGCGTGCTTCATGATGCGGAACGAGGATGTATCCACAGAGCGGGCATAGGTGCTCAGCTGGCTGAGGTCGTTGCAGATCAGGGATAGGTCGGCCTTCTGCGGTTTCACCCCCTTGAGCCGCGCCACCTGTTCAATGGCCCGGGGTTGATGGGCGCTGCACACGAAGGCGTAAACGGTATCCGTGGGGCATATCACCACACCGCCTGCGTTGAGCTTGTCCACGATGATGCGGATCTTCCGCGGTTCGGGGTCTTTCGGGTGGACGGTGATCAGCATGCCTCAGGCCTTCAACGCCTGGGCGGCCTTGCGGTGGTCGGCCAGGAACTTCTCCAATCCGATGGTGGTGAGCGGGTGGTCGAAGAGGGCGGTGATCGCGCTCAGCGGACAGGTGGCCACATCGGCGCCCAGCTCTGCGCACTGCACGATATGCAGCGGATGGCGTATGCTGGCGGCCAGGATCGCGGTGCCGTAGCCGTAGTTGTCATAGATGGTGCGGATCTGGTCGATCAGCTGCACACCCTCCTGGCTGATATCGTCCAGGCGGCCCAGGAACGGGGAGACATAGGTGGCGCCGGCCTTGGCTGCAAGCAGTGCCTGCGCCGCACTGAACACAAGCGTGCAGTTGGTCTTGATGCCCTTCGTGCTGAAGTACTTGATGGCCCTGACGCCCTCGCGGGTCATGGGCACCTTCACCACGATGTTGGGATGCAGGGCGGCGAGGTCCTCGCCCTCCTTGATCATTCCGGCGTAGTCCGTGGCAATGACCTCGGCGCTAACGTCGCCGTCCACGATGTTACAGATGTCCACATAGTGCTGCATCACACGGTCGTGGCCGCTGATGCCTTCCTTGGCCATCAACGAGGGGTTCGTGGTGACCCCATCGAGGACGCCCAGTTCCTGGGCCTCCTTGATCTGGGCAAGGCTGGCGGTGTCGATGAAGAAGCGCATGGTGTAAGGAATGGTCAAAGGTAGGTCGGGGGCGGCGAACAGGCGGCGCCCCGTTCAATGTTGATCGGCATGCGCCTTGCACTTGTGGGGCTAACTTTGTGACCGCACATGGCACGCGCGATCCGCCACCTCACCCTCTTGTTCGGCCTGCTGGTCGCCGTCGGCGTTGCTACAGGCCAGAACTTGACCGACGCGAAGGGGCGTAAGCAGGGACCGTGGGTGCGTACCCATGATAACGGCACCGTTCGGTATACGGGTCAGTTCAAGGACGATATTCCCGTAGGTACATTCAAGCATTACGGCACAGATGGAGCGCTTTCCAGCGTAGTGGTCCATGCGGGTGATGGGGTTACCAGCCGCGCGATGCATCACCATTCCGGCGGCGGTGTCATGGCGCGCGGCAAGTATCTCGGTCAGGCCAAGGATAGCGTATGGAACTATTACGATGAGGAGGGCAGGCTGCGCAAGGTGGAGCGCTACCGATCGGGTACGTTGCACGGTGAGCGCTCGGTGTACTACCCGAACGGACAATTGGCTGAGCGTGAGGAGTTGGTGGAAGGGCAGCTCCACGGCCCATCCACCAGTTGGTTCGATGATGGCAAGGTGAAGACCAGGAGCACGTATGTGCAGGGCGAGCCTGATGGCGCCATGACCTTCTTCCATCCCAATGGAACCAAGGAGATCGAGGGCAACCTGTTGAACGGTGTGCGGGATGGTGTCTGGTATTACTACAACGAGGACGGCAGCCTCCAGTTACAGATGCTGTACGCCAAGGGGGTGCTCAAGAAGGAGCGGAAGGAGAACGGCCTGTTCCGCGAGCATTTCGACGACGAGCGCCCCAAGCGCGAAGAGACCTACCGCAACGGCAAGCGCGAAGGACCTTTCAAGGAGTATCATGACAACGGCCAATGGATGATCAAGCCCATGCCCGCTGACCCGGTGTCAGGAACACCGCAGGATATGCAGCGCGTGTTGCACGGACAGACCGTGAAACAGGAGGGCCGTTACGTGAACGATCTGCTGGAAGGAGAGGTGAAGGAATATGACGAGCGCGGGAAACTGGTGAAGGTTCGACGGTATGTGGCCGGGGTGGAGCAGTAGTCAGTAGGAACAATGCCCGAAGCCGAGGCAGCGGCGATCCCACCGGGTCGCCCTACGAGGATGCTGGGTGAACGGCGGAAACGGATAATAAGGGACATCGGTGAGCAGGCACGGAAGGATATTGGTGGCGATGAGCGGCGGGGTGGACAGCTCCGTGGCCGCGCTGATGCTGCATGAGCAGGGCTACGAGGTCATCGGGGTGACGATGAAGACCTGGGACTATGCCGATGCCAGCGGGGGAAAGCGCATCACCGGCTGCTGCGACCTGGACAGCATCAACGATGCCCGCAACATGGCCGTGAGCCGTGGGTTCCATCATATGATCATCGATATCCGCGAGGAGTTCGGCGATGCGATCATCGGCAATTTCACCAGCGAATACCTGGCCGGGCGCACCCCGAACCCCTGTGTGCTCTGCAATACCTTCATCAAGTGGGAGGCCCTTTTGAAACGTGCAGACATGATGGACTGCGAGCTCATCGCCACCGGACATTATGCACAACTGGTGCAGGCTGACAATGGTCGATGGGCGGTGCGCAAGGGCTTGGACCCGGGCAAGGACCAGAGCTATGTGTTGTGGGGGCTGGAACAGGTGAACCTGGCGCGCACCCGGTTCCCGATAGGCCATCTCCACAAGAGCGACATCCGGCAGATGGCCCTGGAAAGTGGTTTCCCGGAGTTGGCCAACAAGAGCGAGAGCTACGAGATCTGCTTCATCCCGGACAACGATTACCGCGGTTTCCTGAAGCGAAAGGAACCTGCGGCAACAGCCGGTTTGGCCCATGGAAAGCTGGTGAGCGTGGACGGGCGGGAGCTCGGAGAACACGATGGCTATCCCTTCTTCACGGTGGGGCAGCGCAAGGGCCTTGGGATCGCCACCGGGGAACCGCTGTATGTCACCGAGATCCGTCCGGAGAGCAACACAGTGGTCCTCGGCAGCAAGGATGACCTCCAGAAGGTGACCTATTGGGTGCGCCGCCCGAACTTCCAGCTGATACCCGCGTTGGAGGGGGAGATGGAGGCGGTCGTGAAGGTCCGGTACAAGGACAAAGGCACTCCAGCCACCCTGCATCCGGACGGTGAACGTGTCCGTGTCGAACTCCATGCCCCTGTGGCAGGCATCGCTCCGGGGCAAAGCTCCGTCTTCTATGTGGATGATACCGTCGTCGGTGGCGGTTTCATTGATCGAGATCACTCCTGACCCCTACCTGTCATGCGTACCGTTCCATTCCTGTTTTTGGCTGCCATGGTGCTGGTGCTTGGCTCCTGCAAGAAGGAGGAAAAGCCGATCGTTGATGTGGGCTACGGCTACTTCCCCACGACCGTCGGCTCGTGGGTGGAATACCAGGTGGACTCCGTTTACCGCGAGGATGCGGTGGGTCGATACGACAGCGTCAGTTACCGCATGCGCCAGACCATTGAGAGCGCCTACGTTGATGCAGAAGGACGGCAGGCGTTCCGCGTGCACCGATCGGTGCTGGATACGGCCGGCGAATGGTATGTGCGCGATGTCTGGACCACGACGGTGAACGGTATCACCGCAGAGCTGACGGAGGAGAACAAGCGCAGACAGAAGCTATCCTTCCCTGTCAGGGTAGGGCGTGAATGGGATGTGAACGTATACAACACGGACCGGTCGCTGGAGGTGGGGTATGTTGCCGTGGACGCGCCGTGGAGCGCGACCGGGCTGGCGTTTGAGCGCACTGCACTGGTGGAGAACACCATCCCTGCCAACGTGGTCGAACGAAGGGACTGGATGGAGCGTTATGCACACGGTGTGGGCCTCGTGCAGAAGCGTTGGGTGGAAACGGACACCCAGGGTGGACTGGTCCGCGGGTTTTATTTGAACATGGTGGCCGTTGCCTACGGATCCAATTGAACGCGCATGGAACGATCGTTCTTCATCGTGGCATTTGCAACTGCCTGCCTTGCGCAGGCCCAGACCGGCCCTGACCTGTATTGGGTTCAGTTCAATGGGAAGACCGGCACCCCCTATTCCATAAGTGCTCCCGAGCAATTCCTTTCTCCACGCGCCATAGCCCGAAGACAGGCGCAGGGTATCGCGATCGATGAATTGGACCTTCCCGTCGATCCCGCCTACATCAATGCCGTGCTTGCCACTGGTGATGTGCAATTGGTGAACCGTAGCAAGTGGTTCAACGCCGTCACCGTCAGGACCACGGATGCGATCGCTCTGGAGGCCATCTCGGACCTGCCTTTCGTGGCGCAGGTGCGCATGAGCGGTCAGCGTCCGGGGGCGACACCCCAGGTGGACAAGTTCCGGTCACCCGAATACCCGTTGGTGGAGCGGGGCGGGGGGGAGGGGTTGTATGGTCAGTCCTTCCGGCAGATCGAGATGTTGAACGGCCATCTGTTGCATGAAGAGGATGCCCGTGGACAGGGAATGCTGATCGGCGTGCTCGATTCTGGTTTCGACCGGGTGAACGAGATCGATGGGTTCGCCGATCTGCGTGGTCGCGAGGGTATCGTTGCGGTGCGTGACATGGTGGACCATGATGGCGATGTGTACAACGACCACAACCATGGGCGCAGCGTGCTGAGTTGCATGGCAGCGAACCTGCCCGGCCTGCTCGTTGGCACGGCCCCGGAAGCGGAGTATGTCTTGGTAAGGACCGAGGAGGTGGGCTATGAACGGGTGGTGGAGGAGGATAACTGGGTGGCCGGTGCTGAATTCTGTGACAGCCTCGGTTGTGATGTGCTGAACACTTCCCTCGGATACACCACCTTCGATGAGGGCCTCGACGACCATACCTATGCTGACATGAACGGAGCCACGGCGCGCATCAGCATGGCCTCCACCATCGCGGCCAGCCGTGGGATGATCCCGGTGAACAGCGCAGGTAACTCCGGCTCCAGTTCGTGGTATTACATCGGTGCCCCGGCCGACGCTGCGGATATCCTGGCGGTGGGTGCTGTGAACAGCAATGCGGACGTGGTCCCATTCAGCTCGAGAGGTCCCAGTTCGGACGGACGCGTGAAGCCGGATATCGCCGCCATGGGCGCGGGTGTGACGGTGCTCAATGGTGAGCCGGGCGGTGTGGCGCAGGTGAACGGCACCTCCTTTTCGTCGCCCATCACGGCCGGGCTGGTGGCGTGCCTGTGGCAGTTGCATCCCGGGCGCACCGCCACACAGGTGATGAACGCGGTGCGCCAAAGCGCTTCGCACTGGGGCATGCCCAATGACTCCATCGGGTATGGCATCCCTGATCTCCAGCTGGCCCACGCGATCCTGGTCGCCTCTGTGGGGATGGAAGAGCATGCTTCGGGGGCCATGGAACTCCACCCTGTTCCCTTCCAGGACCGCTTGGTGGTAAGTTCAAGGGACATGGCAGGTCAGCAGGTGCAGGTGCGGTTGCTGGACCTGGGGGGGCGCGCTGTGTATCACGAGGTCCTGCGGCTTCCGGAAACCGGTCTCCTTCAACTCCGACCAGGACTGTTGCCCAACGGGGTCTACCTGGTCGAACTCCGGAGTGGGACCGGTAGGAGCATCGCCCGTGCTGTGAAGCAATGAGCATCGCCCGGCCCGTTCCGGTGATCCCGGCGGAGGTGTTGTTGGAGCAGTACGCCCATGGCCGTTTTCCGATGTGTCATGAGGACGGGGAGATCCATTGGCACGATCCCGATCCGCGCGCGGTCTTTCCGCTGGCCGAGCTCAGGCCCGATGCGGTGTCTGCGCGCCAGGTGCGCTCGGGCCGCTATCACTGCACACTGGACCGTGCCTTCGAGGATGTGATACGCGCCTGTGCCGACCGGTCGGAGACCTGGCTGGATGAACGGTTGATCCGCTCCTACATCCCCCTGCACGCGGCCGGCCATGCGCATAGTGTGGAATGCTGGGAGGGTGATCGGCTGGCCGGTGGCATTTATGGCATTTCGATCGGATCCGCCTTTTTCGGTGAGAGCATGTTCGGCAGGCAGAACGCGGGCAGGATCGCTTTCCACCACCTGGCATCCCGCTTGCAGTGGGCTGGATACACGCTCTTCGACACCCAGTATATAAATCCGTTCACCGCCAGTCTTGGCGCCTTGGAAATACCCCGATCCGAATTCCGGCGGATCCATGCCCGCGCCCTTGCCAGATCATGTACCCCCCTTTGCTGATGAGAACCCTTCTGCTACCGCTGTTGCCTCTCCTGCTGCCGATCACCATGGCGGCTCAATCCACGCTCATCGTCGACGTGGTCCTGAACAAGCCCGAAGCGGGCGGTCAATTGATGCTGTTGCTGTGTCCCTCCAAGGAGGCCTACGACACGGACAAGGGCTGTGTTCCTCGGGTCGTGAAGGCGGATGGCCGCACGGTGAGCGTCACCTTCGCTGACCTCAAGCCGGGGGGGTATGCCGTGAAGGTCTTCCACGATATTAACAGCGACCGCAAATTGAACACCAATTGGGTGGGCTGGCCGCAGGAACCCTTCGGCTTCGGGAACGATGCGCCGATCAAGATGGGACCTCCTTCGTATGAGGCGGCCGCTGTACAGGTGAAAGCTGGTGTACAGACCACACGGGTCAACCTGCGCTGATCAGCGGGCGTTGCGCACGATCTCCGGTGCCACCGCCTGGCGCTCGCCGAGGTAGCGCTGGTAGGTCTCCGAGTAGCCGGCGCGGTGCGCGAGCACGTCCCGGCCCACCCCCAGCAGGGCCATCACGGCATCCGTGGCCTCGCGTAGTCCGTTGTTCCCGCCGCTGTTCGCCGTGACGAGGTCCACCTCGCCGCGCGCGATGGCCTGCTCCACGAGCCAGGCCGTCACCGGGCTGCCGATCATCACCCGCAGGCCGCAGCGTGCCGCCACGGGCAGGTCCAGCACATCGTCGAAGAAGAAGGCGACCTCTTCGGCCTGCAGGCCGTGCTTCGCGAGGAACGAATCGAAGGCCTCGGGCTTGTTGGTGAAGCCCATGTACACGCCGTGCAGCCGCTCGCGCTGGGCGAAGCGCTCCGCGTAAGGGTTGTGCTGGCCGGTGATCACCGCGGCTTTCGGCAGGTGGCCGTTGCGCAACCACAGGGCGAAGCGCAGCAGGTTCACGCCCATGCTGCCCACCTCGCTGAACGG
>CAZLGY010000053.1:695-18986 GCA_964559165.1 uncultured Chryseobacterium sp. | reverse complement strand
GACTTCATGGTGAAGGATGCCCTGGGCCGCAGGTGGCAGCTGGGCACCATCCAGGTGGACTACAACCTGCCCGAGCGCTTTGAGCTGGAGTATGTGGGCAGCGACAACCTGAAGCACCGCCCGGTAATGATCCACCGGGCCCCGTTCGGCAGCCTGGAGCGCTTCGTGGCGGTGCTCATCGAGCACACCGCCGGGCGCTTCCCGCTGTGGCTCACCCCGGAGCAGGCGGTGCTGCTGCCGATCAGCGACAAGTTCGTGGACGCCTGCCGCCAGGTGTCCGATGTGTTGAAAAGTTCCGATATTCGCGCCTCCGTTGACGAGCGGAACGAAAAGATCGGCCGCAAGATCCGCGATGCGGAACTGGCCAAACTGCCGTTCATGCTCATCATCGGTGAAAAGGAAGCCGCCGACGGCACCGTATCCGTGCGGGAACATGGCCAGGGAGACCTGGGTGCCATGACCCCGCAAGCCTTCACCGAACTGGTAAGGCAGCGGATCGCAGCGCAGTTCGGCGGTCAGTGATGGCAGCAGTAACCAAAACCAACTCAGTGGCAGGTCCTCCCTTCAATCGTCCCCCAGGTCCCCGTCCTCCAGGTGGAGGCGGCGCTCGTCGCCCCATGCGGGGCCGTGTGATCAAGGAGGATCCGCACCGGATCAATAACCGGATCTACGGGGTCAACGAAGTGCGCGTGGTGGGCGAAGGCATCGAAGCGGGTGTGTACCCCTTCAGCGTGGCCCTGCGCATGGCGGAGGACCAGGGCATGGACCTGGTGGAGATCAGCCCCACGGCGGTGCCCCCGGTATGCCGCATCGTGGACTACAAGAAGTTCCTCTACGACCTCAAGAAGAAGCAGAAGGAGATCAAGGCCAAGCAGACCACGGCCGAGATCAAGGAGATCCGCTTCGGGCCCAACACGGACGAGCACGATGTGAACTTCAAGTTGAAGCATGCTCGCGCCTTCCTGGAAGAGGGCCACAAGGTGAAGGCCTTCGTGTTCTTCCGCGGTCGTACCATCGTGTTCAAGGAGCGCGGTGAGATCCTGCTGCTGAAATTCGCCCAGGACCTGGAGGACATGGCCGTGGTGGAAAGCATGCCCAAGCTGGAAGGCAAGCGCATGATCATGTACCTGGTGCCCAAGAAAAAGAACAAGTAACCCCGGGAGCCCTGCGCCCCCATCCCTGTAAGACCAACACGAAGAGCGGCCATGCCCAAGATGAAGACCAAGTCCGGCGCCAAGAAGCGGTTCAAGCTGACCGGCACCGGCGAGATCAAGCACAAGCACGCGTTCAAGCGCCACATCCTCACCAAGAAGGAGACCAAGCGCAAGCGTGCACTGACCAAGATGGCGCTGGTACACCCCAGCGACAAGAAGAACGTGCTCGACCTCCTGAAATAAGCAACCCCAACCGCACCGGGTCCCAATAGGTAGCGTTAACCAGGACGTGCAGCACCCAAGCGTCCGCCGGAAGGTGGTCCGCTCACGCCCAAAAACCACAAGTGGAACATGCCACGCAGTCAGAACAAAGTAGCGAGCAAGGCCAAGAGGAAGAAGATCCTCGATATGGCGAAAGGCAACTTCGGTCGCCGCAAGAACGTGTTCACCGTTGCCAAGAACACGGTGGAGAAAGGCCTACAGCACGCCTATGACGGCCGCAAGCTCAAAAAGCGCGATTTCCGCGGCCTGTGGATCCAGCGCATCAACGCTGCCTGCCGCCTCAACGGCACCAGCTACAGCGTGTTCATGGCAGGCCTGAAAAAGGCCAACATCGCCCTGGACCGCAAAGCGCTCGCCGAGATCGCCTACGCTGATGCGGCAGGCTTCACGGCCATCGTGAACAAGACCAAGTAAGCAGGGCTGCACGCCTGAAGGACAAGGGGAGCACACCGGTGCTCCCCTTTCTCATGGCCACACCTTGTGCGGCCCGAACGCCGGACCGCAGCACACACACGCCCGCTTACGCCCTACCTTCGCCCCATGCTCCGTTCCGTTCTCCGGGTGGCCCTTGCTACGCTTCCCCTGCCGCTCCTCGCACAGCCCCCGGCGGGCTATTACGATGCGGCGGCGGGCCTTTATGGAGAAGCCCTGCGCGGCGCCCTGCATGGGATCATCAACGACCACGTGGTGCTGGCCAACAGCCAGCTTTGGGCCGCCTTCCAGGCATGCGATGCACGGCCCGATGGCGGTGTCTGGGACATGTATTCGGATATTCCAGGTGGTACGCCGGCGTACATCTACCAGTTCGGCGCCGACCAATGCGGCACCTACGACGAAGAGGGTGATTGCTTCAACCGGGAGCACAGTTTCCCCCAAAGCTGGTTCAACAGTTCGATGCCGGCCAGCACGGACCTCTTCCACCTCTACCCCACCGATGCCTGGGCCAACCAGAAACGCGGCAACAATGCCTATGGCGAAGTGGGTTCCACCACCTGGGTGGGCAGCAACGGCAGCAAGCTCGGCAACTGCACCTACCCCGCCTGCACCGGTGTGGTGTTCGAACCCATCGATGCGTACAAGGGCGACCTCGCCCGGAGCTACTTCTACATGTTGGTTCGCTACCTGCCCGAAGTGGACAGCTGGAACAGCCCGATGATGTCCAGCGGCGAGTTCCTGCCGTGGGCGGAGAACATGCTCCTGGAGTGGCATGCAGCGGACCCCGTGAGCCCCAAGGAAGTGGCGCGCAACAATGCGGTGTTCGCCATCCAGGGCAACCGGAACCCCTTCATCGACCAGCCCCAATGGGTGTCCTCCATCTGGGGCCCGACCGCAGCTGTGGAGGATGTGTGGGGGCGCGCGGTAAGGGTATGGGCCGTTAACGGCGATGTGGCGGTGCAGGGGCTTGAGGCCGGTGAGGTCATCGACCTGCGCATCGTGGATACCGCCGGAAGGGAGGTCTTCCGGCGCTCGGTGCAAGGCAACGGGGCCTTGGGAACACGGCTCGCAGCAGGCGGCTACATGGTGATCCTTCGCCTGCACGGCATGCGGATCGTGAAGCGTGTGGCGGTGCCGTAAGGTGTGTGTTGCGCAGGTGCGCATTCATGTGCATACCGGGCGAGAGCACTGGAAGCGTCAGTTCTTCAGGAAGATCGCTGTTCCCGGGGTGATGATCGTCATTGTGGCGATCCGCCGACTTCATTATATTTCACACGTTTCCGTAGCCGATCCTTCTCACCCCGGAAACCAACCGACCCATGGCGAACGAAATGACCGCGACAGCTGCCACCACAACGCCCGGTAGTGAAGAACGGCGCCTGGCCGCCATTGATGAGCTCGGGCTGTTCTCGATCACGGGTGACCAGGAGCTTGATGGGGTGGTTGAGCTTGCCGCGTCCATTTGTGGATGCCCCATCGCCTTGGTGAGCATCGTGGGTGAGACCGAACAACGGTTCATCGCACGCACGGGTCTGGCAAGCGCAGGCACGAGCCGCGAAGTCTCCTTTTGCCAGCATGCCATCCAGAACGATGGTCTGTATGAGGTGCCCGATGCGACCATCACCGACCAGTTCAAGCAGAACCCGCTGGTGACGGGCGATCCGCACATCAAGTTCTACGCGGCCATCCCGCTAGACCTGGGCAACGACCTGCGCGTAGGCACCCTGTGCGTGCTTGACAGAGAGCCACACAAGTTGACGGCGCAACAGGGGGAACAGCTGGCCCTGCTTGCACGCGTGGCAAAGGAGGCGCTGCAGCGGAGGCGTCAGGAACTGGAGCATAAGCGCTCGCAGCAAATGCTGGAGGTGCTCAAGGAGGTGAACGAGGAGTTCATCAAGAAAAGCGAGGACAGGCGGATGCTGTTCGACCGGGTCTTGTCGAAAATGCTGGAGGTCACCGGCAGCGAGTATGGCTTCATCGGGGAGGTGCTGACGCGCGATGGGGCCCCGTACCTGAAGACCTATGCCTTGACGAACATCGCGTGGAACGAGGAAACACGGGCCTTCCACGACAAGCATGCCCCGCAGGGGCTGGAGTTCATGAACCTGCGCACGCTGTTCGGGCATTCGCTCGTGACCGGCGAGCCGGTGATCGCGAACGATCCGGCCCATGACAAGCGGCGTGGTGGCCTCCCTCATGGGCACCCGGCGTTGAACCACTACCTGGGTATCCCGATCAAGGACAAGGAGGGGAACATGATCGGCATGGCGGGTATGGCGAACAAGAGGGGGGGCTATTCGAACGACGATATTGTTTTCCTCGGTCCGATATTGTCCACGATCGCCACAATGATCACGGCCTTGCGTACAGAACATGCCCGGCAGGTATCCGATGGGCAGGCCCGCGATATGTTCGAGCGGTTGAAGCAGGCGCAGACCGTGGCCCGCATGGGTGATTGGGAGTACCTCGTCGAGGACCGGCGGTTGCGCTGGTCGGACGAGCTCTTTACCATCTATGAACTTCCCAGGGCCGATGAATCCGAACTGTTAGACCTTTTCTGGAGCGTGGTGCACCCGGATGATGCCGACAAGGTCAAGGCGGTCGGAGAACAGGTGCTGGCTGAAGGACGGCCTGTGGATCTTGAATATCGTGTGCGAATGAAGGATGGCCGGGTGAAAACGCTGATGGCCTACCGCGTACCCATGTTCGATGCAAACGGAGCAGTGATCGGTGTGCGGGGGACCGACCAGGACATCACCGACCGTCGCAGGAGCGAGACCATGCTGTTGCGCTATTTCGATGTATCGAGCGAATACCTCTGCATCATCGATGAGCATGGTCTGTTGGCAAAGGCAGGTGGAACCCTGGCCAGCGTCCTTGGAAAGTCACCTGCCGCCCTTGTGGGCACGTCCTTTCTCTCGTTGGTGTTGCAAGAGGACCAACAGATGGTGAGCAAAGCGATCAGTGACCTCCGGGCCGGGACCCAACGCATCCAGTTCAGGGGCAGGATGAACGGCCGCGCCGCTGAGCACCTTGAGGTGGAATGGGTGGCCTCCATCGACCCGTCGACCAGGATGCTCTATGCCACCGGGAACGACATTTCGATGAAGGAGAAACTGGCGGAGGCCATCTGGCAAACGCAAGTAGAGGCGGAGAAGGCCCGTGCGAAGGACGTGTTCATGGCCAACATGAGCCACGAGATCCGCACGCCCCTGAACGCCATCATCGGGTTCACCGATCTGCTCTCCCAAACCACCCTGTCCGACATGCAATCCAAGCATGTGGATGTGATCTCCACGGCATCGCGCAACCTCAGCGTCATCATCAACGACATCCTCGACCTGGCCAAGATGGACGGGGGGAAGCTGGAGCTGGAGCGCAAGCCGGTGAACCTGCATGAAACGGTGAAGCAAGTGGTGAACATGCACACCGAACGGGCCCGCTCCAAGGGACTGAAGCTGCTGTTCACCATGGACCAGGGGTTGCCAGACCTGATCATGGCGGACCAGACCCGGTTGTCACAGATCCTGATCAACCTGATCTCCAATGCGTTGAAATTCACCGAAAAGGGTCAGGTGCGCGTGGATGTTCTGGAAACCCATCGCGACGGTAGCGCAGTCGGCATCCGGTTCGTGGTCACCGACACGGGTATCGGCATCGACCCCTCCAAATTGAACATGATCTTCGACCGGTTCACGCAGGCGGAAACGTATACGACAAGGATCTACGGCGGAACGGGGCTCGGGCTCAACATCGTGCAGTCGCTGGTGGAGCTGTACGGCGGTGAACTGACCGTGGAGAGCACGCCCGGAGCGGGCTCGACGTTCGCGTTCGAGATCGCGTTCCCCCTGTGTGGAGGTGATGAGTGGGCGTTGCCCACTGCTCCGGAACCGTTTCGCCCCGAGGCCTTGAAGGGCCTTGTGATCATGCTGGTGGAGGACAACGAACACAACCAGATCCTGGCGCGCACCTACCTGGAGCGCAATGGTGCCGTGGTGGATATCGTAGGCAACGGCATGATAGCCATACAGCACCTGCATACCGCCAAGCCGGACCTGATCCTGATGGACATCCAGATGCCCGTGATGGACGGCATCCAGACCACCGAGGTGATGCGCAAGGACCTTGGCGTCAAGATCCCGATCATTGCCTGCTCGGCGCATGCCCTGACATCCGAGAAGCAACGCTGTTTCGGTGTGGGCATGAACGACTACCTCACCAAACCCTACAACGAGCGGGGGTTGGTCGATATCATCCTGCAGAATGTGAAGTCAAAGGGTTCTTCCGCAGGCTCGGTGGAACCTTCCTGGTTCGATGAGCTGAAGGAGGACATCGGTGCGGAAGCCGCTGAGAAGATGCGGATGAGCTTGCAGCGGAGCCTGGACCGCTGGCATGGGTTGCTGACCAAGGACCTGGAGGGGCGTGATGTGGCGCAGTTGCTTTTCACCTCGCACAACATGGCGGGCAGCCTGGGTGCGGTGCGTCTTGCGGAGGCGCGTCAGCTGGCCAAGGAGTGTGAGCTCGCCTGCGACAGCGGGGATGCGGAGAAAGCGCTGACGCTTGGTGCGGAGCTATTGCGCTGGGTGGAGGGCATGAAGCAACGGATGTGAGGTGCCTTCTCCGGTGACCTCAGCGACCGAACATGCTGCGATAGCGCTCCATGGAGGCCGCGTCGTCCACCGCTTCTGTCGCCAGTTGAAGCGCCCCCCGGGCGAGTTCGTTGTAGCGGTCCTGGCCCATCCCGACCAGGTCCACCAACGCAGCGTGGAACCGGTCGGGCCGGTCCAGCGGAAGGTCCCATCCTGCCTGCCTGCGTTCGAGGTCCCGCCACGGGGTGCGGTCACTGATGAGCAGCGGGCGACCCACACGGAGCGCTTCCAACATGCTGTGCCCGAAGTTCTCCCCTACACTGGGCATGAACACAGCGTGGGCTTGGGCAAGTACCTGTGGCACCATTTCCGGTCGCACTTCGCCATGCCACCGCACCTTCACATTGGACGCAAGCCGTTCGATGGCCGCCTGGCAGCGCTCCCAATACCCCGTGTCATAGATGGTGCCGTACAGGTCGAAGTGGACCTCACCTGCCAGATCGCTCAAGCGCTCGATGGCATAGAGCGTGTTCTTTTCCGGTGCGATGCGTCCCACGCTCACAAGCCGGAGCGCACCAGGCTGTTTGGCGATCGGGACGGCCGCTGAAAGGTGCGTCCCACGGCCGAGATTGGGTATGCGGTGGATGGTGGTCCCGCTGCCGATCCAGCGCCGGATGTCGTCCACCTCCCCGTCGCTGGTGGCCTGGAACTCCACCCCCCTGAAGCACCCAGAAACACGGAGCGCCATCAGCACGGCACGTTTCAGCGGTCCCTTCTGCCCCATCACACCGCTGGCCAGCATGCCCCGGACGGCCACGATGCGGCGCTGTGGGCCACCACGCAGCAACAGCAAGGGCAGCAGGCTGCTCCACCGCGACCAGATGCCGTTGATATAGACCACGTCCCAGGGACGCCCGTAGAGCAGGGCCCTCCACGTGCGCAAGCCGCGTCCGGCGGGCGATGCGTACCACACGTGTTCACCGCTGTCCTGCACCGTCCAACGGTCCGGTGCGAGCTGGTCATCCGGTGCGGTCGCCGTGTAATCGCGGTCACCGGTGACGATGTGGAAGTCCACGTCGCCTCCCAGTTGGTCCACCAGGTTCACCATGCTGCGCACCGGGCCACCGGCCTTGAAGTGCGGCTTGTACCAATCGATGAACACGAGCACCCGGGGCTTCATCGGTCCTGCAGGATGCGTTGCAGGGTCTGCGCCCAATGCCCGGGTGTCCATGCGGCGGCGAGGTCACGGCTGGCGGTGCCCATGGCGCGCAGGCTGGCATCACTGCTGCGGACCATGGTGCGCATGGCGTGGGACCAGGCCGTGCGGTCGCCGGCGGCCACCAGCGCACCGTTGGTGCCCGGCCGCAGGAAGCGTTCGGCGGCACCTACTGCATCGCTCAGCAACAAGGGCATGGCGCAGGCCGCCTGCTCGTGCACCACCACACCCCATGGCTCGTAGGTGCTGGGCAGTACAAAGACGCCAGCGCCAGCCACCACGCCGCCCAGCTCATCCACCTGCTTGAACCCGTGGTGGTGGATGCGTGGGTGACGACCACTGGGCGATGCGGCCACGGCGGCGTGCAGTTCGCCGGTACCCACGAGGTGCAGTTCCCAGTCACCGGCCTCACCGGCTTCGCACAGGGCGGCAAAGGCATCGCACAGGAGTTGCTGGCCCTTGGTGGGGATGTAGCGGGCCACGCAGAGGAAGCGGTGTGGCCATGTCTCCGTGCGTTGGTCCAGCAGCGCGCTGCCCAGGGCCAGGAAACGATCGGTATCCGCGCTGTAGAAGCCGCTGTGGATGCGGAAGGGCGGAAAGCCGAGCAGCCGCGCATAGGCGGCCTGACGCACCCCGGTGGCCCATGCATGACTGAAGGTGAACGGCATCCAGAAGCGCGCCGCGAACACCGAGACCCATTGGCGCAGGCTGCCGGTCCAGGCCGTGTCGAAGCACATCACGGATGGAACATTGCGACGAACAAGGGCGCGGCACACGGCGAGGTAGTCCTTGTCCACCCATCCGCTGGTGATGGCCAGGTCGGGGCGCAGGTCGTTGGCGAGCTTGAGCAGGGCGTTGCGATCGAATTCGCTGCGATCGTAGAGCCGGATACCGGCATCATCATCCAGTTCGAACGGTGCTTCGTTGTTCACCGGCCAGCGTACCACATGGAAGGTGGCGCCCATGGTGCGCACGGCGGCCTTGAACCCGGCGAGCACATAAGGCGCCAGTTCCGTATAAAGGACCAGGATGGTGGGCCCGCCTTGCGACATGCGGCCAAAGGTATCCGGGCGGTGCGTTCAGCGGTCCATCCGCGGGAACACATCGCTCACCCGCTTGCCCTTGGCGAACTCGCGCCGGTAGTGGTTCATCCAGCGGATCATCAATGGCACGCCCAGCAGGGTGGGCCACAACCATTGGAGCCACATGGGCTTGATGAAGGTGAGGTTGACCGCACTGAAGGCCGATAGGGTGGCGATGTAAGCGCCCACCATACCGCTGATGTGCATGAAGACCCACTCCCGCTTATCCACTGACCGCTTGTAGAACTGGTGCACATTGCGCCAGACCATGAACAGGCCGATGCTGCCGAAGATGAAGTAGAGGACGCCCGCATCGCTGGCGCTGCCAAAGGAGAGGTTGAGGGCGCCCCAGATGAAGAGCGACAGGTTCACGATGGTGGCGATCCCGTGCAGCACGTAGTCGCCCAGGGCCATCCGCTGCCCTTCGTGGAGCTTTTTGAGGGAGATCGCACGGTATCCGGTGGCGGCCAGGTGGAAGCTGAATACGGCCACCAGCGCCATGAGGGGGTTGGGGCGCAGGATGCTTGCGAGGATGGCCGTGAGGCATACCACGAGCGTGCTGAAGAAGAAGAGCTTGCCCCAGCGACGGTGGGCCCTGCTGCCTTTTGCGGCGGCCATGGCGAGCGGCGCCACCACGAACGACAGCATGCCTGCGTACTGATGGATAAGGAGAAGTGGCTCGCTCATACTACCTGGCAGGGACGATCAGGACCCTGCCGCTCATGCCATTGCCCTGCAGGTCGTTGATCCGGATGGTGTACATGCCAGTTGATACGTCGGGCAAGCGGATCTTGTTGCCCTGGCCGTTGAGCCTGCCCGAGGCCATACGGACCCCGATCGCATCCGAGAGGTGCCACTCAATACCACCTTCGAAGGGGTGCTGCACGGTCAATTCACTGCCGACACCAGCGGGATTGGGTGCGATGCCCAATGTCACAACGCCACGCTCCTGCACACCCACGGGGTCGATGATGGTGTTCACCGGAGCACCTTCGGTAGAGCCTGCCAGGTTGGTGCGGATGAGGTGGAACGCTGCAGGTCCTGGGCCGTAGCCTTCCGTGGTGCCTCCCAGCAGGAACCCGTTCCCGGTCGCACAGATCGAACGGCCCTCATCGTCACCCCCGGAGCCGAAGGTCAATCCCTGCTGGAACCAACCTTCAGGTTCCGCCATCAGCAGGTAGAAATCCTTGCCACCCAATCCAAAACCCTTGGTATATCCGATCACTGCCAGACCGCCATCGGGGCGCTCCACGGCGCTGAACGCTTCAAAATCATCGTTCTGGCCATACACCCGTTTCCAAAGCAGGTTCCCCGATTGATCGAAGCGTGCGATGAACGACTGAAGGTCCACGCTCTGTTCCCGCGTACTGCCGCAGACCAGGAGATCGCCATTACTGAGGAGGGTGATGCCATGGCCGTACTCACTGCTGTCCGACTGAAGGTCCAGCGACCACTGTTCCACCAATTGGTCATTGAACTTCACGAGAAAGGCTGCATCACGTGAGGTTGACAGACGCGTTCCTGTGACGAAGATGCCACCGAACGGATCGGGAACGATGGCTGTGGGCACCTCATCCGCAGCCCCTCCCCAGACCGTGCTGGCCTCCACCTCAGCCATGGGGTTCAACCGGTACAGCAGGGCATCACCTGTTCCGTTCACGTAGGAATGCGCGAGGACCGTCCATCCATCAGCACCGGAAGTGATGCCCACCCCGAAGTCCCACGCTGCGGAACCAAGGCTTCGCTCCCATTGCACATTGCCCATTTCATCCAACGCCCACAGGCCGATGTCATAGTCGCCCGTGGTCGCATCGGTCACGGTACCGGCGATGGCCATGCCACCGGGCCCGACAGCCACTGCGCGGGCGGCATCCACTCCGGGTCCGCCCAGAAGCACCGAACGCTGGATGGTCCCATCCTCTTCCAGCAGCAGCACATATCCATCGCCGCCCCCGGGACCGAAACTACCCGTGGAGCCGGCCGCCACGAACAACCCGTTGGAAAGCGCAGCGACCTGCGCCAGCCGATCGGCGCCGAGCCCCCCATAGGTGCGCTCCCAAAATTGTCCGCTGGCCGAACCCATGCCGATGGCAAGCAGGGCCGCGGAACATGTCAGGCGGATGCTGCGGTGTAGCTGTAGCATGTTCTCCACGTTCATTTTGGGTCTGCAAGATAGTCGCTGACAGGCTCCTGATGCGTAACCGATACAAGCCACCACAACCGACTTGCGTCCGGAGGACGGTACTTTTGCCCCGTGAAGCCTGCCATTTTCTGGAACACCCTGGTCGTGCTGGGGGTGCTCATCGCCATCGACCTGTACGCCTACAAAGGGCTGAACACCGCACTGGCCAACCACAGCCTTGTACTGCGGCGCATCGTGCGGTTCCTCTACTGGTTCATCTCCATCGGCATCCTGGCCGTGTTGGTGTACAGCGTGTTGAGCATGCAGAACCCACAGGTGAGGCGCGATCACAGCTGGGCGTTCAGCCTGGTGGCGCTCTTCCTGCTGTTCTTCCTGCCCAAGTTGGTGATGGTGGTGTTCCACGGCATGGATGACCTGTTGCATCTGGGGCGGAAGTTGTGGGCGCGGCTGCTACCGGGAAGTCTGGAGAGCACGGGCGTACAGATCGACCGGGTGCGGTTCCTCAGCCAGTTGGGCTTGGTGCTGGCGGCCATCCCGTTCACCGGTGTGCTGTATGGCGTGACCAAGGGGCGCAGCCGCTTCAACGTAGCCCGCGTGCCGGTGCGTTCAACCCGACTGCCGGCCGCCTTCGATGGCCTTCGGGTGGTGCACATCAGCGACCTGCATCTGGGGAGTTATGGTGGCGACCTGACGCTGGTGCGCAACGGGGTGGACCTGATCAATGCGGAGCGGCCGGATATCATCGTGTTCACCGGGGACATGGTGAACGATTATGCCGATGAGGCCGAACCGTTCATCGCGGAGCTCGCCCGCCTGCAGGCTGGCATGGGCAAGTTCTCGGTGCTCGGCAACCACGACTACAGCGATTATCCCAAATGGCCTGATCCCGCCGATAAAGCGGCCAACCTTGTGCGGTTGAAGGAGATCCATGGCGAGATGGGCTTCCGCCTGCTGCTGGATGAGCATGCCACGCTGGAGCGCGAAGGCCAGACCATGGGCTTGTTGGGTGTGCAGAACTGGGGGCACCGGTTCCAGCAGTACGGTGACCTTGCAAAGACCATCGCCGGTACGGAGCAGCTGCCGTTCCGCATCCTTCTCAGCCACGACCCGACACACTGGGAGCTGCAAGTGCTGGGTACGGGCATCGACCTGACCTTGAGCGGACATACCCACGGCGCACAGCTGGGGGTGAAGCTTGGCAACTCCACCTACAGCCCGGCACAGTGGGTGTACAAGCATTGGGCTGGGCATTATGCGGAGGGCGGGCAGCAGCTCTATGTGAACCGCGGCTTCGGATTCATCGGATTTCCGGGGCGGGTGGGGATGCCTCCGGAGATCACCGTGCTGGAGCTGCAACGCACCTTCGCTTAGCACGGCTAATTTGCGGCCAGCGCGATGAAGCCGAAGACCGTTGCCCTGGTCCTGGTGTTGCTCACCGGCCTGAACATCTTTCTGGCCTTGAACCGGCACAGTCGCTCGAACCCTTACTCCTACCACGGGGAGCTGTGGGCCGACCGTGCCGGGTACTTCATGTACCTGCCTGCAGCCACTGCGTTCGGCTTCGATGCACGCCGGTTCCCTTCGGGCCTTGACACCTTGACCGGGCACGGGTTCACGCTGGACACCCTGACCGGCAGTGTACGCACCAAGTACACGAGCGGTGTTGCGTTGCTGCAAGCGCCGTTCTACCTCACGGGACACGGTGTCGCCTTGTTGCTGGGCATTCCCGTTGTGCACTACGGTCCGGTGGACCGGGTCATTGTGAACGTGGCAGCGCCCGTGCTGCTGTCACTCGGCCTCTGGTGCCTGTTCCTTGTCCTGCGTGTGCGCCACGGCGATGGCCTCACCGCCTGGACCCTCCTCGGCATCTATGCGGGGTCCAACCTGTTCTATTACACCATTGGGGATCCGGGCATGTCCCATGTGTATTCGTTCTTCCTGTTCGCGCTCCTGTTGCTGCTGCTGGACAGGCAGTTCAAAAAGGATGACAACGCCATGCGTGTGCTGCTGATCGGTCTTGTTGCAGGCTGGATCGTCTTGGTGCGTCCGACCAATCTCGTATTCCTGCTGGCGGCGCCCTTTGTGGGTGCGGAGGACTTCCAGACCGGGTGGAGGCGCATCACGGTGCTGAGGCCAGCGGCATACGTACCGCTCTTCGCCGGGGCGCTCCTAATTTGGATACCACAGCTGGTATACTGGCGGGATGCCTTCGGCAGCGCGGTCACCTGGCCATACGTGAACGAGGGGTTCTCCAATTGGGCCTCCCCTGAACTGGCCAGCTTCTGGTTCGCGCCCAACAACGGGTTGTTCTCCTACACGCCCCTGTATGGTCTGGTGGTGCTTGGGGGGGCGCTGCTGTGGGGATCCCGGCATCGTGTCACGGTAACGGTGTCCCTCATGGCCATGGCCGTCACGAGCTATCTCGGGGCGTCGTGGTGGGTATGGCATTTCGGCTGCGGCTTCGGTGGGCGCATCATGGTGGAGTACCTCGCCCTGTTCGCCGTGCCACTGACGGCGTGGACCGCGGCCGCCGGGCAGCGCTGGGGGCGCGGTGTGCCGATCGCGGTGTTCTGCCTGCTTGCCGCATACAACCTCAAGTTGGTGTACAGCTTCGGGGACTGCTGGTTCCATGAAGCATGGGATTGGCGGGCGTTCGGCCAATTGGTGTTCGGTCCCACCAAATAGGCGCCCCTACACCGGGAACACGCGACCCGCCAGCGTCACGCACCGTTCCAGCTGCAACAGGTCCAGTCCTGTGCGTTGGCCCTGCTCCTCCAGGCGCTTCACGAAGAGCTCCATCTGCAGGTTGCCCACCAGCGCATCCTCGGCCATCGGACAGCCACCGTAACCCTTGATCGCGCCATCGAAGCGTCGGCAACCACCGTCCCACGCGGCCTGGGTCTTCACCCTCCAATTGTCCGGACCACAATGCAGGTGCGCACCGAACTCCACGTCGGGCAATGCGGGGACCAGTGCGTTGAACATGGCGGTGATGTCCGCTGGGGTGGCCACTCCGACGGTGTCACTGAGGGCGATGATGCGCACCCCCAGTTCGCGCACCAGCCGTTCGGTCCAGTGCAGTGCCACCGCCGCGTTCCACGGGTCGCCGTAGGGATTGCCAAAGGCCATGCTGATGTAGACCACCAGTTCCTTGCCGGCGGCCCGTGCTGTCCCGGCGATGCGGGCGATGCGGCCCCATGAGCCTTCGATGCTCGTGTTGGTATTGCGCTGTTGGAAGGTCTCGCTGATGCTGAAGGGATATCCGATGTACGACACGCCTTCCTGCTGCGCCGCCTCTTCCGCCCCCCGCTCATTGGCCACGATCACCAGTAGCTTGCTGGTGCTGCCACTGCGGTCGATGCGCGCGAGCACCTCCGCCGTATCGGCCAGCTGCGGAATGGCCTTGGGGCTCACGAAACTGCCGATGTCGATGGTGTCGAAACCGACGTGGAGCAGGGCGTTCAGGTATTCCACTTTCAGGTCTGTGGGGATGAAGGGCCCGATGCCTTGCATGGCGTCGCGGGGACATTCGATGAGCTTCACGCTTTCCATTGGGCGTAGGCTTGGTTGATGCGCTTCACCAGGGCTGGTCCTTCATAGATGAGCCCCGTATACACCTGAACGAGATCGGCGCCGGCATCGAGCTTCTCCAAGGCCGCTTCGGCGCTGTCGATACCCCCCACCCCGATGATGACCAGGGGGCGCGGCAGCTGTTGCCGAAGGTAGCGGACCACGTCGGTGCTGCGTTTGCGCACCGGTGCACCGCTCACGCCCCCCGCCCCCATCGCTTCCACGTCCGCTTTCGGTGTGGTGAGGCTGTCGCGCGCAACGGTGGTGTTCGTGGCGATCACCCCGGCGATGCCGCTCTCCTTCACCACAGCGCAGACATCATCCAGCTGGGCATCTGTCAGGTCCGGCGCGATCTTGAGGAGGATCGGTTTTTTTGGGGGGGTACGACCTTCCGATGCACCGGACCGTTGATCCCCCAGTTCCTTCAAGCGTCCCAAGATCCCGAGCAACGGTCCCTTCTCCTGTAATTCGCGCAGACCGGGGGTGTTCGGACTGCTCACGTTCACCACGAAGTAGTCCACCACCGGGTAGAGCGCCTCGAAGCAGGTGATGTAGTCGTTCACCGCCTGCTCATTGGGCGTGATCTTGTTCTTGCCGATGTTGCCGCCCACGATGATGCCGGGACGGCGCTTCCGCAAACGTTCCACGGCCTCCACAACGCCACCGTTGTTGAAGCCCATCCGGTTGATCAGTGCCCGATCGGCGGGTAGCCGGAAGAGGCGCGGCTGTTCGTTGCCGGGCTGTGGCATGGGGGTGAGCGTACCCACTTCGATGAAGCCGAAGCCCAGGGCGGCCATGGCATCCACATGCCTGGCGTCCTTGTCCATGCCGGCGGCGAGGCCCACGGGCGACGGGAACTTCAGCCCCATCACCTCCACCGCTGACTTCGCGGGTGGTTTGGCACCACCGACCAGGGTGAGGGCTCCGGGCATGCGGGCCGCCAGTTCCAGCAAGCCGAAAGTGAAGTGGTGCGCCCGCTCGGGGGGCATGGAGAAAAGGAGTGGACGAAGCAGGGGATACATCGGCACGAAGGTACCGGCATCACTGCATGTGCCGGATCATCGCAACATCCACCGCAGCCCCACAACCCCGCGCCGGCCGATGAGCGGTGCGAAGGCATAGCCGGCATCGAAGGTGTAGCCGTTGGGGTTCGCCACGGGATCGTCCGCCGCAGCATCGAACGGATCGAAGGGCCGCAGCAACGCATCGGTGGGCACGAAGTCCAGCACATTGCGCACGCCTCCATACACTTCCCATCGTTCGTTGAAGGTATGCCGCACCTGCGCGTTCACCAGCGCGTAACCGGGCGTGCGTTCGGGCCTGAAGTCGTTCGGCAGCACCACTGCCCGCAGGGGACCGTTCCACTGGCCCGAGAGGTCGGTGCTCCAGCGCCGCCATTGGTGCCCGAGCGTTACCGTGCCCGACCATTCAGGGGCGAAGAACTGCGCCTCGCGCTCCAGCGTTCCGACATCGTTGCGCTGTTCGAAGAAGACGTCCATCCATGTGACCCCGGCGTAGAGTTTCCATGCCGTTCCCAAGCGCGCGTCGAGATTGAGGCCGGCCCCTTGAGTGACAGCGCGCCCGTCCAGGTTCGCGTAGATGATGAGGTCCGGGTCCGTGTCATAATCGGGCAGTATCCGGTTGCTGAAGCGCGTGTGGAACACCGTGCCGTCCAAGCCCAGGGAGCGCCCCTCCCCGCTCCAGCGACGCACCACGTTCAGCAGACCACTGATGCTCTCCTCCGGCCGCAATTCCCCGGCGATCACCACGCGCCGCGCACCGGTCAAGGCGGCGTGGTCCTCGGCGAAGAGGTTCACCACACGGTAGCCCGTTCCGAAGCTGCCGCGGAAGGTCCAGCGTCCATTGGGCGCCCATTTGCAGGCGATGCGCGGCGAATGCACCGGACCGTGCGTGCGGTCGTGGTCCAGGCGGTATCCGAGCAACAACGTATGCACATCGCTCAGCGCCACCTCATCCTGCACGAACAGGCCCGGCAACGGACTGCGCTGCGGTGTATCGCGGATCAGTGGCGCTTCGCCCAGCTGGGTGGCGGCGGTGTTGTCGTTGTAGTACACGTGGCGGTAAGCTCCGCCGCCCAGCAGGTGGTGCCGCGTCCCCACCCGCCCGCTCCAGAAGAGCTGGCCGAAGAGGATGCGCTGCTCGGCCCGGTAGTACGTGGTTCCGTACCAGCTGTCCTGCAGGTGGCTGTTGTAGCTGAACCAGGCCATGAGCTTCTCCTTCACCGGCAACTGATATTGGCCGATGAGCTCCCAACGGCCGGTTCGGATGGCCTCGCCATAGATGGTGGCGCTGCCGCGATCGGCGGGGGTCCAGGCCAGCTGCCCGCCCCAGCGGTCCTCCTCCACGTAACGCGCCGCCACGGTGGCCACGCGCCGCTCCCGACGCTGCACCGAGAGCTTGTTGAAGACCGATGCACGCTGTGTCAAGGGCACATCGGTGATGCCATCGCCCCGCGACACCACCGGGTCGGTCACGGGGTTGCGGTCCATGCGATGCTGGAAGGAATACACGTTCACCCCGAGCAGGTTGCTCACCTTGCCCTTGCGCAGCGTGAAGCCCAGGTCCACGTTGTGTTCCAGCCAGGTGGAGGTGCTGGCGTCCACGGAGGCATGGGGGGCCAGGGCTGGATCCTTGGTGATGATGTTGAGGATGCCGCCCATGGCCTCACTACCGTAGAGCGCCCCGCCCGGGCCCTTCACCACCTCAACCCGTTCGATCAGCGCTTGCGGGATGCCGTTGAAGCCGTAGACCGTGCCCAACCCGCTCACGATGGGCATGCCGTCGATGAGCACCAGCGTGTACGGACCATCCATGCCGTTGATGCGGATATCATTGGTGGCGCAGACACCGCAGCGGTTCTGGGAGCGTACCCCGTTGAGCAACGGGACGGCGTCGGTGAGGCTGGCACCGGGGTTGCGCTGGAAGAGCCGTGCATCGATGACCTCCACCGGAACGGGACTGTCTGCGCGCGACACTTCGCGCAGGGTTCCGGTGACGACCACCTCGGGCATGGGCACTTCGTTCCGTTCGAGCCGGATGCTCCCCAGGTCGGTGCCCTGGCCGGAGCGTATCTCCACAGCACGTTCTGCGGTGCGGTAACCGACATAACTGACCACCACCGTTCGGGATCCTGTTGGTACGGACGGCAACGTGAACCTTCCGGTGGAGTCCGTGGTACATCCAAGCGCTGTCCCCCGTACCGACACATTGGCATAGCCCATGGCGCCGTCCATGTATTCCACCCGGCCATGGATGGATCCGGTCTGCCCGCTCACCGTGGCGCCACAGATCAAACCCAACCAACTGGCCAACAGACATATAGATCGGAACATGCCGGCCATGCCCTTGTAATGTCAGACGATTTAGATGCCACTAAATTAATGCTTATCTTTGTCTTAATGAATTCGTTCTCTGCGGAAAGAAGCAGTTCTGAGGAGAACCACCTCAAGGCCATCTACGCGCTCTCTGACCGGGGCCGGTGCGATGTGAGCACAACTGCCATTGCGTCGCACATGGACCTCAAGGCCTCCTCGGTAACCTCCATGCTGAAGCGCCTCAACGAGAAGGGCCTTGTGGAGCACCGACCATACCGGGGAGCGGGGCTCACCGCTCAGGGGCTGCGTGCGGCCACCTCCATCGTACGGCGGCATCGGCTGTGGGAGACGTTCCTGGTCACGCATCTGAACTACAGATGGGACGAGGTCCACGAACTGGCCGAGCAGCTGGAGCATGTGGGCACCGAGGAGTTGCATGACCGTCTGGATAAGTTCCTCGACCATCCGCGCTTCGACCCGCATGG
>CAZLGY010000053.1:0-685 GCA_964559165.1 uncultured Chryseobacterium sp. | reverse complement strand
ATGGCGACCCGATCCCTGACAAGGAAGGCCGCGTGGAGGATATGGCCGGTGCGTTGCCGCTGTCGGAAGTGAAAAAGGATCAGTTGGTCTACCTCGTTGGCGTGCGTGACTCTTCGCCCACGTTCTTGAAGCTGCTGGATGGACTGGGATTGAAATTGGGCACGCAGTTGACGATCAACCGGCGGTTCGAATATGACAATTCGTTGGAAGTAAGCAGTCGCTTTCGCGCAGGCTTGCTGCTGAACGAGCAAGTGAGCGGCAACCTCATCGTTAAGATCCTCTGAGCATGGAACCCATCATTGCCTGGTTCGAAGGGGTGGACCCTGTAGTGGCCGCGCTGCTGGCCACGACCTTCACTTGGCTGGTCACCGCGGCCGGTGCTGCGGTGGTCTTCCTTTTCAAGGACTTGAGCAGGCGCTGGCTCGATGGCATGCTGGGCTTCACCGGTGGGGTGATGATCGCTGCCAGCTACTGGAGCCTGCTGGCACCCAGTATCGACATGAGCGAACGCATGGGCATGGTCCCGTGGTTCCCGCCGGCCGTAGGCTTCGCGCTGGGCGCCCTGTTCCTGTATGTTCTCGACAAGTACGTACCCCACCTGCACATCAATTTCGACCCCAAGCTCTCCGAAGGCCCGAGGACCGATTGGCGGCGCAGTACACTGCTCATCCTGGCCATCACCCTG
>CAZLGY010000052.1:10830-19056 GCA_964559165.1 uncultured Chryseobacterium sp. | reverse complement strand
TGGTCATGCCATCACCGCCTGCATCGAGGACGCGGAGGGTGTAGCAGCCGTTGGGGAGGCAACCGCTCTCGGTCTGGATGCCATTGGGAGCGGCAAGGGGTCCGCCGCTGGCGGCCACCACAGCACCGGTGCTGTTGCGGATCTCCCAGGTGGTCTGGAAGGGCGCAGCATCGGTCTGGAACTCGAGGGTGAGGCCGTTGGCCGGGCAGTTACTGTTGTTGTCACCGCAGCTGACGGCCAGCTCGAAGTTGTACTGTGTGGTGGCGCCGAAGGCGAACACATAGATGTAGTACGTGGTGCCGGCGGCGCTGGTCCAGGTAACGGAGCTTTGGGCGCCGCATGCGTCATCGTTGCCACCCACGCAGGTGAAGGAACCGCAGCTGCCGCTGTACACGGCGAGCTTGGTATCCGCGGTGGTGCTGCCGCACAGGCTTGCGGTCATGCCGCCGCCCCAGCCCTGCACGGTGTACCACACACCGGGGGAGGTATTGGAGGTGGTTCCGCAGTTGTCCGATGGGCTGTCGCTGCCGTTGCCACCCACGGTGGTGCCGGCCACGGTGCTGTTGCAGCCGGACAGGGCGATGGCGTTGGCGCAGTCATCGTTGGCAGGCGGCGGGGGCGCGATGGAGAGGTCCAGGGTGTAGTTGCCGAAGTCCGTTCCACCGAAGCCGTCCACCACGAAGAAGTAGGTGGTGCCGGCGGTGACGCTCAGGTTGTTGATGCTGGAGACGAACGCATCGGTGAACAGCGGCGGGTTGGCGCAGTTGTCATCGTTGCAGGCCACCGCAGTGCCGTTGCAGTCGTTGGCGAACACATACAGTTTGGTGTCGTAGTTGGTGGTTCCCTGGCACAGCGAGGCGTTGATCACCTGGTTGCTGGTGGGTGTGTAGCTGTACACCACATCGCGGCCACCTGCGTTGGGGAAGGGGCACGCCGAGTTGAGGTCGTCCGCGAACAGTTCCGTGGAGCCGCTCACGCTCGTGGGCACTGATGCGATCACGAAGGCGTTCGTGCAGTTGTCACCAGGCAGGGGCGGGGGCGGTTCGGCCACGCAGATGTCGAAGCCCGGGTTGGCCTGCACGGTGGCGGCCCAGGACCAGATGCGCACCCGGTAGGTGGCGCCCACGGTGAGGCCGTTCACGGTGACCGTCTCGATGCCCGCGGAGAAGTTGTTGTCCGCACAGGCGAGGTTGGCACCGTTGCAGGTTCCACCGCGCACCTCGAGCACCGCGTCGAAGTCGGCGTCGAGCGTAACGACATGGGTGGTGTTGGTGGCCACGAAGCTGTACCACACGTCATCGTCCGCGGTACCTCCACAGACACCTGCGGGGATGCTCTGCGTCATGCCTGCCACGCTACCGGCCGTGGGGGTGCAGGTGGCACCGGCGGTGAGCGGGATGGCGATGTTGCAGTTGTCACCCGGCTGGAACACGATGGGTGTGATGTTCACCGTGTAGGCCACGCAGTTGGGCAGGGGGCGCGAGTCGACGATGAGGAAGTACGTGCCGGCGGCGAGGTTCACGGTTCCCGTGGCCGTACCGTTGGTGGTGGTGGTGACGGCGTTGGCCAGGCAGGCGGAGGCGGTGTTGCAGTTGCCGTTGGCCTTGAGGAACCAGCCTGCGAAGGCGCTTCCACCGCTGAGCTGCACGCTGATCTGGAAATCACCTCCCGTAGCCACGTTCAGTTGGTACACGAAGTCCTCACCACCGCCGTAGTTGGCGCCCAGGGAGCACTGGGTTCCGGTCACGTCATTGCCCTTGCCGCAGGTGGTGTTGCTCTGGCTGTAGGGGAAGGAGCTCACCACGAGGGGGAGTGCGCAGGAGGTGCCGGGGGGCGGGCAGGCGAGGCCGGGCTGGAAGTTGCCCAGGTTGCGGTTGCAGGCGCCATCGGTCTCATGGGCCAGTACCACATTAACCACGCTGCCGATCGGGAAGGGCCCGATGGATTCCACATCGAGGTCCACCAGCCCGGGGATGGTGGTGGGGGCACCGCCGTCCACGGTGTACACCAGGTTGGTCGTGGTGGCATCACCGGTGAAGAGCACCTCCACATCGAGGGTGAAGCTGTAGGTGGAACAATCCACGTTGGGGGTCACGGATCCGTCGGGATCCACGCAGCCGGCGGTGCATTCCACCTCGAAGGTCCAGGTGCTTTGGTCACCATCGAAGCAGCTGTTGGACCCATCGCTATCGATCTCGATGTAGATGGACTCACCGATGGCCGAGGTGCCGGTGAGGCCGTTGAGGTTGCTCACGGAGCTGGATGCGAGGAGGGTGCCGCCATTGTTCACCCCGCTGTAGATGCGGATGATGTCGCCGGCATCGATGGTACCTCCAACGAAGGTCACCGTAACGGACTCACCGGCGTTGGGCGGGTTGAAGGTCCAGGTGCGGGGGTCGTTGTTGGTGTAGCAGTGGGTGTAGGTGGTCGTGGAACCGCACACCACGTCGATGGCGCAGTTGCTGAAGAGCGATCCGAGGTCGGCGGCGCAGCCGGTGGCTCCGTTGGTAACCTCAACGGCCACTGCCGCGCTGCTGGCGAAGGGGCCGAGGTTGGTGGTGCCGATGCCCGCACCGGTGACCGGGGTCTGGGCGACCCCGTTGATGCTGTAGTTCACCGTAGCGCTCGCTGCACCACCGAGGTCGGTGATGTCAACCGCCACGCTGAACTCGTTGGACGCGCAGTTGTCGGTGGCCGTTGCGGTGGCCTGCACGGGGGTGTTGGTGCAGGTGAGCCCGAGGCTGAAGGCACCCGAGGCGGATGCGTTGAAGCCGAGCACATAGAGGTAGTAGGTCTCACCGGCATCGGCGGTCCAGGTGGCCTGGCTCAAATCACCGCAGAAATCATCGTTCGTTGTCACGCAGACCAGGCTGCCGCAGCTGCCGCTGTAAACGGCGAGCTTGGAGTCCCAGGTGGGGGTGGTGCTGCAGAGGGAGGCGGTAACGCTGCCGCAGAGCCCGTTGGCCACGTACCAAACGCCACCGGAGGTGTTGTTGAGGAGGCCGTTGCACAGGGCGGTGGGGGCACCGGTGGTGGTGGCGTTGATGGTGGTGCCGCTGAGCACATCGCCGCATACGATCGGGGTGGCGTCGGCGCAGAGGTCATTGGCGGGCGGCGGCGGGCAGGCGGGGCCGGCCACCACGTTGATGCCATAGGGGCCGGAGGCACCGGTCTGGTTCATCACGGCGATGTAGTAGGTGCCTGCGGGTACGTTGGCGTACGGTACGTTCACACTGCCGTTGGGGCAGGCGGGGCCGGCCGTTCCGGTCCAGGGAATGAAACCCGTGGAGGGGCATCCCACGAAGAGGTTGACGAACGCGTTGGTGCGGGCGGGTGTGCTGCCGCAGTAGTTGATGTTGAGCGTGGTGACACATCCCGTAAGGGTGAAGGCCTCCCAGGAGACCAGCGCACCGAACCCTTCGCCATCGGTGGCGCCGAAGTTGTTGCCGGTGATGGAGATGGTGTTACCGGGTGCCACGCTCGGGAAGGTGGTGATGGCGGCGCAGTTGTCGAAGGGCGGCTGGCTGTAGAACGTGATGCCAGGGCTGTTGGTGCTGTAACCTTCGGCACTGCCGGTGCAATCCTTGCGCACGAACACGCGGTACTGGGTGGGGTGCACCAGGCCGGGGATGGAGTAGCTGTTGCCGGTGATGCCGGTGACCACGGTGCTGGTGCCCTGGGTTCCTTGTGAGGTGCCGGTGCCAGGGGTGGTGAAGGTGGCGGCAGGACCGTATTCCACGATGAAGGTGCCGGTGCCCGTCCAGGTCACGTCCGCCGACGTGCCGCTGGTGCCGATGGCGGCCACGCTGGTGGGCGGCAGGCAGGTGGGGATGGGCTCCACCACGATGTTATCGATATAGACGCTGTTGCCGAAGTTGGAACGACCGCGGAACCGTACACGGTCCACCCCGGCGGGGATGGGGAAGGTGCGCGTGGCCCATTGGCCTGCGGTCGGAACGAAGTTGGCGGTGATGGGCGCCGTGGTGTTCAGGAGGCCACCCACGTCGTTCGACATGCCCTGGAGCAGGGTCCAGGTGGTGCCACCGTTGGATGATGTTTCGATCGCGATGGAGTCGATCTCACCGGTGTTGAAGGTGGTACCGGCCACATCGAAGCGGATCTGCTGACCAGCGGCCAACGCCGTGAAGGTGGGGCTGGTGATGGTGAGGATGGTGTTGTTCGCTGCATCGTAGAAATTCCAACGCGCAGCGCCTTCACCGGGAGCGCCATAGGCGTTCACGGTGCTGCGAAGAAGCGTGGCGGCAGCGGTAGCGCTCCAGCAGTTGCTGGGGAAGGTGGCGGAGGTGAACTCCACGGGGAAGGCGCCTGCCATGGGTACGCTGATGGCGGTGCTGGTGGCGCTGGTGGGTGAGCCACCGCCAGCAGGGCAGTTCACTGTGCAGCGGTAGGAGGTTCCCACGGACTGGTTCACCACCTGTGTGGGCGCGTTGGTGCCGAAGGCTGTCCAACCGCTTCCGTTGTCGAATTCCCATGCGTAGGAGGCGCCGAGGCCGACCCCGTTCTGCAGGCTGAGGGTAAAGTTCTGGCCCGTGCAGGCTCCGCTCACGCTGGCCAGGGTGTTGCCGGGGGTGGGCGTGCCGCTGCAGACCGGCACGTTCATGAAGCGCGCGGCCGCGCGGAACGCACTCGTGGCGAGGGCTGTGCTTCCGTTCACGGGTGCGGTGGTGCCGTTGTACCGGCGCGAGGTGATCGCAGTGATACCAGCGGCGGCATTGCCCCTTGCGCAGTTGAACGCGTTGCCGGTATGGACGACGTTGTCCGTGCGTACCACCATCATGGCCAGGTTGCCTGCGGCCTGGGTGTACGCGAAGGGAGTGGTCAGATCAACACCCGAGAAACCTGTGGCGCTCCACGCAATGGATCCGCTGTACACCAGCGTTTTGCCTGCAGTGCTGTATGCGCCGGATGCGAAGGTGCTGTTGGCTGTGGTGTACAGATAGATCGCGACGTTGTTGTACGTGTTCAGGTTCGCGGGGGTGGCAAGCGTATTCTTGGACAGTTCGATCCGATTGATCGTGAAGTTCTGCCCGATCTCGGTGGCCAGATAGACGTGTTCGCTCACATGGAATCCGGACGAACCCATGGGGGCCAATCCGCTGGTGCCTGCGCCGCCATAGGATGATCCATCGATGGTCACGGTCACTTGTGCGAAGAGGCCTGCCGCGCAAAGCAGCATGGCCGGACTGAGCGCTGCGCGCAGCCACGTTGTGTGGCGCGTTCGCGCTCCTGGTCGGGTACTGGAACGATACATTCAGGTTGGGTTTTGGTGGTCTTTGAAAACTGCCGGGAACGGCCCCCTTGGGCATTTGGGCGAACGAATGTAGAGGGCCTTTGGATCCAACACAAGTCTGTGGGTAACTTTTTGTGGCAATGTCGTGGAATTTTGATCCGTCTTCAGTAAGGCACCGGCAAGATGGTGCCTTGGTCACGCCGGGGTGCACGAAGCACCTTTTCCTGCCAGGGACAGGCGCTGGGTCCGGTTCCCCGGGTACCCGTGATCCCTGCCGGGCACCCGCCCCGGATACCGTTGGTGCGCTTGCAGGCCGATGGGCGGGTGGATGCGATGCGTCGAGCCTGTCAGCACGGGATGAACGGTGCGTTCCCGGTCCTTACTTTGGCCGCATGGTATCCCATCCTTCCACACGGCGCCCCACGCTCCTCCAGGCCCTTGTGCCCCTGCTCGTCCTGGTGCTCCTGTTGGCCCTTAATGTGGTGGTGTTCGGCGACAGCGGGCTTGAGGGTCCCAACCAGCTGGCCTTGCTGGCATCGGCGGCGGTCGCGGCGGTGATCGGTCACCGCCAGGGGCATGGCATCGGGGTGTTGCTGGAACATGCCTACGACAGCATCCGGACAGCGATGGGGGCGATCCTCATTTTGCTCATGATCGGCGCGCTCGCCTCCACGTGGCTGTTGGCCGGGATCGTGCCGGCCATGATCCACCATGGTCTCCTGATCATCGCGCCCGGGTATTTCCTGCTGGCGGCAGCAGTGGCCAGCTCGTTGGTATCCCTTGCCACTGGCAGTTCGTGGAGCACGGCCGCCACGGTGGGCATCGCGCTCATGGGCATCGGCAGTGCGCTGGGCATCCCGGCGGGTTGGGTGGCGGGTGCGGTGATCAGCGGCGCCTATTTCGGTGACAAGGTGAGCCCGCTGAGCGATACGACCAACCTGGCGCCTGCGGTGGCGGGATCGGAGCTGTTCGGTCATATCCGGTACATGCTCATCACCACGGTGCCCTCGTTGCTCATCACACTGGTGGTGTTCGCGGTGGCCGGCCTGTTCCTGGACGCGAAGGGCGACCCCCAGGGGCTGGAGGCGGTGCATGCCGCGCTCACCGGTCGTTTCCGCATCGGCTGGTGGTCCTACCTGGTGCCAGCGGTGGTGATCGTGCTGATCTACCGGAAGGTGCCTGCCCTGCCTGCCCTGTTCGCCGGCACGTTGCTGGGTGCGCTGTTCGCGCTCGTGTTCCAGTCGCACTTGTTGCATGACCTTTCGGGTGGTGGCGGCCCTGCGGACCTGTACCGTACCGTGATCGGTGCCATGGGCACCGGAGTTTCCATCACCACGGGGAATGCACAGGTGGACGAGCTTCTGGGTTCGGGCGGCATGTCGGGCATGCTGGGTACCATCTGGCTGATCCTGTGCGCCATGACCTTCGGTGGCATCATGGAGCGCACCGGTGCGCTGGAACGGATCACGGCCTCGCTGACACGGTCGGTGCGCGGTGATGGCTCCCTTGTGGCCACCACTGCTGCGAGCTGCGTGCTCACCAACGTTTCGGCTTCAGACCAGTACCTGAGCATCGTGGTGCCGGGCCGGATGTTCGCCCCGTTGTTCCAGGCGCGGGGCCTCGATCCGCGGGTGCTCAGCCGCACCTTGGAGGACGCGGGCACGGTGACCAGCCCGTTGGTGCCGTGGAACACCTGCGGTGCCTACATGGCCACCGTGCTGGGTGTGGCCACCGTGGATTACCTGCCTTATGCCGTCTTCAATCTTGTGAGCCCGTTGATGACGGTGCTGGTGGCCGTGGCCGGGTACCGCATCCTGCGGGTGCAACGATGAGCGGGGTCATCCGACCGTTCCGGCCGGTGGCTTGAAGCGCATCACCTCGATGGATCGATCGCACAGTGTGTATTCCTGCTGTTGGGCATTGCTCGCCACCACGAGCGTTCTGTCCTGGACGTTCGCGGCGAGCAGTTGCATGTACCATTGGACCCCGTTCGCATCGAGGTTGCCGGCGGGTTCGTCGAGGAGCAGGAGCGCGGTGTCGCTGAGGATGGCGATGGCCAGCTTCGCGCGTTGCTTCATGCCGCTGCTGAACTGGGCAACGGGCTTTTCCAGAGCGTGGTCTAGACACGCTGCGCGGGCCACCGAATGGACGTCGAAGCCGGATCGGAGCGGTTTCAGCTGTCGGTGCAGTTCGATGGTGCGGCGCAGGGTGAGCTCCTCGTAGAGACTGAGATAGGGTGCGGCGATGCTCACCTGCCGATAGACCTCGCCGTCGGTGAAGGTGTTGTCGCCCAACCGGTGCACGATGGTCCCAGCGGTCGGCAGCACTGCACCCGCGATGAGCTGGAGCAGGGTGCTTTTACCGCTGCCGTTGGGGCCGAGCAGGACGGTACGGCTGCCGCTGACCAGCGTGTGGTCAACCTCCTTCAGCACCACCTCCGGGCCGAAGGCCTTGGTCACTGCGCGGAGCGTCACTTCCATCCGGTGGGGTGTTCGGGGGTGCGCATTCCGGTGCCGGGGTGGTACGCTGGGTGTCCGGCGCTCACTCCGCCAGGCCGCGCATGATCCCCTTGGGGCTGTTGCGGATGAAGTCGAGGATGAGCCCGCGTTCGGGGCTTCGGGGCAGGCCCTGTTCCACGTTCTGCACGGCGCGTTCCACGTTGCTGTTGCGCACGAAGATCTCGCGGTAGATGTCCTCGATGCGGGTGATCTGGTCATCGCTGTAGCCCCGGCGGCGCAGGCCCACCACATTGACCCCCACGTAGCTGAGGGGTTCGCGGGCGGCCTTCACGAAGGGGGGCACGTTCTTGCGCACGAGGCTGGCGCCGGCGATGAAGCTGTGCGCCCCGATGTGGATGAACTGTTGCACGGCGACATTGCCTTCCAGGATGGCCCAGTCGTCGACGGTCACGTGGCCGGCCAGGTTCACACTATTGGCGATGACGATGTTGTTGCCGAGGATGCAGTCGTGTGCCC
>CAZLGY010000052.1:0-10820 GCA_964559165.1 uncultured Chryseobacterium sp. | reverse complement strand
GGTCTTCATGCGGTCCGCGGTACCGCGGTTGATGGTGACGCACTCGCGGATGGTGGTGTTGTCGCCCACCTCCGCGGTGGTGCGTTCACCCGCGAACTTCAGGTCCTGGGGAATGGCGCCGATGACGGCTCCGGGAAAGATGCGGCAGTTGTTGCCCACGCGGGTGCCGTCCATCAGCACGGCGTTGGGCCCTATCCAGGAGCCTTCGCCCACCACCACGTCGGCGTAGATGGAGGCGAAGGGTTCCACCACGACGTTCGCGCCCAGCCTGGCGTTGGGGTGGACAAAGGCGAGTGGGGAGATGCTCATGGTGGGCGGGTTCAGGCGGTGGCTTGGGCGGATCGGGGTGTCTTGTCCTTCACGATCTGCGCCATCATTTCGGCCTCCACCGCGAGCTGGCCGCCCACGTATCCACGGCCCTGCATGTGCACGAGCCCGCGGCGGATGGGGGTCAGGAGCTCCAGGTGGAAGACCAGCGTGTCGCCCGGCACCACCTTGCGGCGGTAGCGGATGCCGTCGGTCTTCAGGAAGTAGGTGGTGTAGTTCTCCGGGTCGGGCACCTGGCTGAGGGCGAAGATGCCGCCCACCTGCGCCATGGCCTCCACCTGCAGTACGCCGGGCATCACGGCGCGGGGTGGTTTTCCTCTTCGCGTGTGCGCTGTTTGGGGCGCTTGGCGGAGCTGGTGTTGCTCGAGCGGCCCGGCCTTGCGGCCAGGATGTGGCCCTTGATGGGGCGTCCCACGAGTGCCAGGTCGCCCACGATGTCGAGCAGTTTGTGGCGTGCTGGTTCATTGAAGAACCTCAGGTCGGTGGTGTTGAGCACGCCGTTGCGGCGGATCTCCACTTCCTGGTAGGGTCGGCCCAGGGCTTCGGCGAGGGACTTGAGGTCCTCCTGCGTGGTACCCTCGCGGTCCTCCATCACGATGGCATTGTCGAGATCGCCACCCTTGATGAGGCCGGCCTTCGCGAGTTGCTCGAGTTCGCGCAGGAAGACGAATGTGCGGCAGGGGGCGATCTCGTCCTTGAACTCCTCCACGCGGTACATGCTGGCATGCTGGGTGCCGAGCACGGGGCTGTTGTAGTCCACCATGACCGTGACGCGGAACTCTCCGCCGGGGGTGGGCACGGCGAGCATCTCGGTGCCGCGCTCCTGTGTTTCGAACCACATGGGTTCCTTGAGCACATACCAGTTGCGCGGAGCATCCTGTTCCTCCATCCCCACGGCCTCAATGGCCTCCACGAAGGGCATGGCGCTCCCGTTCATGATGGGTACCTCGGGGCCGCTCAGCTTCAGCAGGCAATTGTCGACCCCCAGGGCGTAGAGGGCGCTGAGCACATGCTCGGTGGTGTTCACCACCGCATCGCCCTTGCCCAGCGTGGTTCCGCGGGCGGTGCTCACCACCAGGTCGGCATCCGCCTCGATGATGGGCTGGTCGGGCAGGTCCGTGCGCTGGAACTTGTAGCCGTGGCCCACGGGCGCGGGCAGGAGGGTGAGGGTGACGGGAACGCCGCTGTGCAGGCCAACGCCGTGGAGGGTGGCGGCGGCGCGGAGGGTGTGCTGCTTATCGCTCATCAGGGGTGGAGGGCGCCGCAGGGTTCCGGCGAGGGCACCGCTCATGCCCGGCGAAGGTAGGAGGATGGCCCGATCCGGAGGCCGTTGTGGTCAGTCCTGCCGGCGTGCCTTCAATGCAGCGAGCTCCTTTTCCAGGGCCTCGATGCGTTGTTTGAGGTCGGGCAGCTTGCGGAACACGACATAGCTGCGGTCGAACGACCCTTTCGGGTAGGCCGGCGAGCCTTGTACCATGCTGCCGTCCGGCAGGTGCGAGCCGATGCCGCTCTGTGCGGCGATGCGCACCTTGTTGCCGATGGTGAGGTGGCCGGCGATGCCCACCTGACCGCCGATCTGGTTGTGGTCGCCCACCTTGGTGCTGCCTGCGATGCCGGTCTGCGACACGATGACGTTGTGCCGGCCGATCTCCGCGTTATGGCCGATCTGGATGAGGTTGTCCAGCTTGGTGCCCTGTCGGATGATGGTGTGGCCGATGGTGGCGCGGTCGATGGTGGTGTTGGCACCGATCTCCACGTCGCTTTCCAGGATCACGTTGCCCACCTGCGGCATCTTCTCATAGATGCCATCGGTATTGGGCACGAAACCGAATCCATCGGCCCCGATCACCGCCCCGCTGTGGATGACGCAGCGCTGACCGATCACGGTCTGGTGGTGGATCTTCACGCCGGCATGGATGCGCGTCTCCCTGCCCACATGGGTGCGTTCGCCGATGAAGCTGTTGGGGAACACCTTCACACCATCCTCGAGGACCACACCGTCGCTGATGTAGCAGAACGCGCCGATGTACACGTCCTTTCCCAGCGTGGCCGTGGGGCTCACAAAGCTGGGCTGTTCAATGCCGGACTTGCCGAACTGGAGCTGGTAGGTGCGCTCCAACAGCTGGGTGAAGGCCATGCGTGGGTCCGCCACACGAATGAGCGTGAGGCTTGCGGGAACGGGCTGCGAAGGCTGGAAACCGCTTTCCACGATGGCGATGGAGGCCTTTGTGGTGTAGATGTGCTCGGTGTAGCGCGGGTTGGCCAAAAAGGTAAGGGTGCCATGGGTGGCCTCCTCGATCTTGGCCAGGTCGTTCACCAGTACCTGTGCATCACCCTCCACCTCCCCCTGCAGGAGCGCGGCGATCTGTGCGGCAGTGAATTGCATGACTCCCGGTCGGGCTTAGTGGCTGATGGGAACACCCACACGCACATCGTCCCATGTGAGGGTCAGTTGTTCCGGTTCACCTTCCACGGCGATGGTGAACTGCTCCAGGGGCGGTCCCACATGCGTGGCGGGGGTTTTCACCTGTGCCACGTCGGCCATCGGGTCCCGTTGTGCTTCGCCATCGAAGTTGACGCCCCAGTTGTATTTCCCGCTGTTGAGGATCACGGTCCACTCCTCCTTTCCCGGAACGGTCCACAGGGTGTATGTGCCGGCTTTCACAGGGCGATCACCGAAGACGATATCCTTGTTGACGGTGAAGGTGGTGGCCTCGTTGGCCCCGGTGCGCCACACCTTGCCATAGGGCACCAGGGCCCCGAAGATGGTGCGGCCTTTCTTGCAGGGCCTGCTGTAGGTCACTTCCACGGTGAGGTCGTTGAGGAAGAAGGCGACGGTCTCCTCCGGGCTGGCTTTCTTGGTCCGGGCCTTCAAGAACTGGAACCCGGTGTACGCGAGCAGGGCGACCAGGACGATGCCGATGAGGGACCGCTTGAGGATCTTGGGCATGGGGTCTCGAAGTTGCCACGAAGGTACTTCGGTGGGCCGATCCTACGCGTTGCGGTGCACGATAGTGCTGCTTGCCTGTGCGGTGGGCGTCACCACGAGGTCGTTGATGCACACGTGGGGGGGGAGGGTGGCGCTGAACCAGACCAGGTTGGCGATGTCCTCGCCACGGAGCGGTGTGAGCCCCTGGTAGGGCGCCCGGGCCTTCTCTTCGTCGCCGTGGAAGCGGACGACACTGAACTCCGTTTCCGCGAGGCCGGGCGCGATCTGCGTGACCTTGATGCCGTGGGGTAGCAGGTCCTGCCGCATGCCCTTGGTGAGCGCGTCAACCGCATGCTTGCTGGCGCAGTACACATTGCCCTTCGGGTAGACCTCCTTGCCGGCGGTGCTGCCGATGTTGATGATGTGGCCGTGGCCACGGGCGATCATGCCGGGCATCACGGCCCGGCTCACGTGCAGGAGGCCTTTCACGTTGGTGTCCAGCATGCGTTCCCAATCCTCGAGCCGCCCTTCCTGGATGGGGTCGAGCCCGGCGGCGAGGCCGGCGTTGTTCACCAGGATATCGATGGCCTGCCACTCCACGGGAAGCGCGGCCATTGCCTGTTGTACGGCCCTGTTGTCGCGCACATCGAAGTGCAGCGCATGCACCACGGCAGGTCCTTCCACCGTGCCGTGCAGGCCTTCCAGTTCCTTGCGGAGCGCTTCCAGGCGTTCCTTGCGGCGACCGGTGATGATGATGCGCCAGCCTTCGGCGGCAAAGCGGCGGGCGGTGGCCTCGCCGAAGCCGGAGGTGGCACCGGTGATGAGGATGAGGGGAGCTGACATGGTGCAAAGGAACCGCTCGTCGGCGATCCCTGCTGCGTTGCGGCGGAGCATGTATGGACGGGGATGAACGTGAACTGAGCGCCCCGGCAGCGCCGTTCATTCATGCTCGGGTCAAGCCTGTATGCACTGACGACCCACCCATGGTGGACCCTTGCTCCCTGGTCGTGGGTTGCGCCAGGGAAGCGTGTGGCATGAGCGTGAAGGGCAGTGTCAGCCCATCGTCCGGCAAGTGATGCCCACGCCCCGGACACCGGATGGCATGGCAGTACCGGTGGTGGCGCCGGTGGCGATCACTGGCGATGCGCCAGGTCTTTCCGCCGCTCGTCTGTGCCAGATACCATTTGTCCGGCGGCTGGAGACCTCAGTCCTTGCGGACCAAGCGCTGCATGATCCGCAGCGTCTCATATACATGAAGCCCGAGCGCCTGGTCGAACACTGTGAACGAGCATGAGCTGTGCTTCTCCCTGCCCACCATGATGTCCGACGAGCAGGGTCCCTGTGCGCACACGGCGGTGATGATCGTGCGTGGCGGACAGATGTCCGCGCAGCCGGGTTCTTCGTCCCGCATTTCGATGGCCAGGGCCACGTCGTTCACGTTGAACTTGCAGCGTCCAGCGCTGGCGCTTCCCATGTCGATGGTGATGTTGCCCGACGGATCGCTTGCTGCGTCGATCGCACCGCGCAGATAGATGGCGGCATCGCTGTAGGATGCGAACACGGTGCCGTTCGGCAGGGTGCGTTCGGTGGCTGCAAGGGTGGTGCCCTGTTGGGCCAGCGAGCCGCGAAGCGACCCGAACGAAATCAACAGCAGGCAATATGCGCGGAGGCGATGGTCCATGCGGGGGATGGCTTTGCGAAGATAAGCCCGGTGATCGTGGCAGCCGTCGAACGTACGTTGCGCTGGTGGGTCGGTTCATGTCACGATCCACCGGGGCCAGGCCAGGTAGAACTTCTCCACCGGCCGCGCCAGCGCCTGGATGCCCAGGTTGTCGCTGGCCTCGGCGATGTCGCGCAGGGTGCCGTCCTTGTGGAGCAGCTCGATGCGGTCCTTGGCGGGGTCGTAGGCATTGTTGACAATGCTGCCGGTGAGGACGAAGTGCGCCGCGTCGGTCTCGGGGATCCCCAGCATCGTGGCCACGGCGCACCGCAGCTGCTTGATGCGCGTATCGTCCCACGGGATGTTCTGCAGCTTGATGCGCAGGTTGCGGCGGTGCACGAGGTCGGTCGAGAGGCGCGCCAGCACGGTGTCCGGATGGTCGCACCAGACCTTCACGGCGCCCATGATATCGTGGTCGTCCAGCCTGAGGAAGTCGGCGAGCACGGCGGGGTGGTTGAAGCTGGCGCGGTCGTGGCGTGTGCTGAGGAAGCGCAGCAGGGCGGGGGAGGCGAAGAGCGGGGTGCCCTGGAGGGCGAGGTGTTTGGCGCGGCGCAGGGTTTCCACCAGCATCATCTCGCAGGCCACCACGGTCTTGTGCAGGTACACCTGCCAGTACATGAGCCGACGTGCCACCAGGAACTTCTCGATGCTGTAGATGGCCTTCTCCTCCACCACCAGCCGGTCATCCACCACCTGCAGCATCTTCAGGATGCGCTCGCCGCCGATGACGCCCTCGCTCACCCCGGTGTAGAAGCTGTCGCGGTTGAGGTAGTCCAGCCGGTCCACGTCGAGCTGGCTGCTCACCAATTGGTGCAGGAACCGTTTGGGATGTTGGTCGCGGAAGATGCGGATGCCCGGCTCCAGCGCGCCATCGAACTCGGCGTTGAGGGCATCCATCACCAGCGCGCTCACCGCTTCGTGGCCGATGCCTTCCACCAGGCTGTGCTCCAGCGCGTGGCTGAAGGGGCCGTGGCCCACATCGTGCAGCAGGATGGCGATGCGCGCGCCGAGGGCCTCTTCATCGGTGATCGCGTGCCCTTTGTCGCGCAGGGTGGCGATGGCCTCGCCCATGAGGTGCATGGCGCCCAGGGCGTGGTGGAAGCGGGTGTGCAGCGCGCCGGGGTAGACCAGGTGGCCGAGCCCCAGCTGCTTGATGTAGCGCAGGCGCTGGAACCAGGGATGGTCGATGAGGCGTTGCACGACAGGGTGCGGTACGCTGATGAAGCCGTAGATGGGGTCGTTCAGGATCTTCACTGGAACTCGGTTGCGTGTTGCTGGGGTTGCGTGTTACGCGTTGTGGGCTACGCGAACACGCCGACACGTAACGCGCCAACACGCAACTGGACCCAGTACCTTCACGCCCCGAAAGTACAGGGCAACACCGGACCCCATCCTGCGTTGTCCCTGGGATGAACACCTTCCGTACCGCACCCATCGCCCCGCCGGGCACCCCGCTGAACACCATGAGCGCCACCATCCTCTGGGCCGACGACGAGATCGACCTCCTGCGCCCCCACGTGCTCTTCCTGCAACAGAAAGGGTACGACGTGGACACCGTGAACAACGGGCTCGATGCCGTGGAGAAGGCCCAGGGCAAGGCTTATGACATCATCTTCCTCGACGAGAACATGCCCGGGCTCAGCGGTCTTGAGACGCTCACGCGCATCAAGAACGTGCTGCCCCATGTGCCCGTGATCATGATCACCAAGAGCGAGGAGGAGCACATCATGGAGGAGGCCATCGGCGGCAAGATCAGCGACTACCTGATCAAGCCGGTGAACCCCAACCAGATCCTCCTGAGCCTGAAAAAGCACCTGGAGGGGCGCCGGCTGGTGAGCGAGAAGACCAGCAGCAGCTACCAGCAACAGTTCCGCCAGCTGGCCATGCGCCTGGGCGACCGGCTCGGCACCGAAGAGTGGAAGCAGCTCTACGACGAGCTGGTGAAGTGGGAACTGGACCTCAGCGGCAACCAGGACCAAGGGATGACCGAGATCCTCCGCAGCCAGTGGGGTGAGGCCAACGAGCAGTTCAGCCGCTTCGTGGGCAAGCACTACCTGGATTGGCTGTCCGGCAAGGGCGATGATGTGCCCCTCCAAAGCCACCTGCTCTTCAAGCAGAAGGTGGCGCCGCTGATCGACGAGAAGCAGCCCCCGCTGTTCCTGGTGCTCATCGACAACCTCCGCCTGGACCAATGGCGGGTGCTCGAGCCCATCATCGCTCCGTTCTTCCGCACCGAGGAACAGGGCATGTTCTACAGCATCCTGCCCACCGCCACGCAGTACGCGCGCAATGCGCTTTTCGCCGGCCTGATGCCCAGCGAGATCGAAAAGCGCTTCCCCGGCAAATGGGTGAGCGAAGAAGAGGAGGGCAGCAAGAACGCCAACGAGGACGAGTTCGTGGCCGATCAGCTGAAGCGCTTGGGCAAGAACGTGAAGCACAGCTATCACAAGATCCTCAACCTCAATGCGGGTCGCAAGCTGGCCGACAGCCTGGACAACCTGATGGGCAACGCGCTCAACGTGATCGTCTACAACTTCGTGGACATGCTGAGCCATGCCCGCACGGAGATGGAGGTGATCCGTGAGCTGGCCGATGATGATGCCGCCTACCGCAGCCTCACCAAGAGCTGGTTCGAGCACTCCCCGCTGTTCGACATCCTGAAGGGCATCGCTGAGCGCGGTGGCCGTGTGGTGATCACCACGGACCATGGCACCATCCGCGTGGGCGAACCCAGCAAGGTGGTGGGCGACCGCAACACCAACTCCAACCTGCGCTACAAGTTCGGCCGCAACCTCACCTACGAGCAGCGCGATGTGCTGGAGATCAAGGACCCTGCGAAGGCCTTCCTGCCCAAGGCGAACGTGAGCACGGTGTACGTCTTCGCCAAGGGCGATCGCTTCTTCGTGTACCCCAACAATTACAACCACTTCGTCACCTACTTCCGGCACACCTTCCAGCATGGCGGCATCAGCCTGGAGGAGATGATCGTGCCGTGGGCGGTGTTGAAGTCGAGGTGAAGTCGCATGTGTGCATGAGAGCATGTGCTCATGTGCCCATGGTCGGTACTTGAGGTGTAGGCTGGAGCCGGGGCGTTCGCTGTGTTTGCGGGGTGCTCATGTGGACATGTGCTTATGTGGACATGTGCTCATGTGGACATGGGTGTTACTTGAGATGTTGGATCAGGCTGAGCCCTTTGCTGGTTCTATGATGGGGGTGCGGGGTGCTCATGTGGACATGTGCTCATGTGGACATGGGTGTTACTTGAGATGTTGGATCAGGCTGAGCCCTTTGCTGGTTCTACGATGGTGGTGCGGGGTGCTCATGTGGACATGTGCTCATGTGGCCATGGGTGTGAGCATATGCAGAATCCGGATCTTCGCCCAGTGATCAGCACCCTCACCCTCCGCAAACCCGCCGAAGCCCCCGAGATCGCCCGCCTCATCCTGCAGGGCTACCCGGCGGTGCGTGTCTTCGCCTTCCATGGTGACCTCGGTGCAGGCAAGACCACGCTGATCAAGGCGTTCTGCGCGGTGCTCGGTGTGGCCGACCAGACCAGCAGCCCCAGCTTCGCCATCGTGAACGAGTATCGCGCAGGTACCGGCGATCCGGTGTACCACTTCGACCTCTACCGTCTGAAGGACGCGGGCGAGCTCGATGCCATCGGCTTCACCGAATACGTGGACAGCGGGCACTATTGCTTCCTGGAGTGGCCCGAACTGGCGCAGGACCTGCTTCCGGCGGAAACACTTCACCTGCGCATCGCCCTGCTGGCTGACGGGCAGCGCATGGTGCGCATTGGTTGGTGACCGGTCGCCCGGGGTGTTCCACACGCACCGCGCATCCGTACATTCGCGTTCCCACCAACGCACCCATGAGCACCTCCTCCGACCTGTTGAAACAACTGGCCCGCCAATCGGCCATGATGCCCCAGGAACAGGTGATGGAGGTGGGTCGCCGCAAGAAGAGCCTCTTCATTGGTATTCCCAAGGAGATCACCTTCCAGGAGCACCGGGTGCCACTGACGCCCTCGGTGGTGGGTGTGCTGGTGGGGCGTGGTCACGAGGTGGTGATCGAGCGCGGCGCCGGACAACCCGCCCAATGGCAGGACAGCGACTACAGCGAGGCCGGTGCCATGGTGGTGGACAGCCCCGAACAGGTCTTCAAGGCGGACCTCATCCTGAAGGTGGCTCCGCCCACCCACGCTGAGATCGAGCTGCTGCGCCACAAGCAGATCCTGATCTCCGCCCTGCAGCTCACGGTGCAGCCCAAGGACACCCTCAAGCGCATGATGGAGAAGCGCATGACGGCCGTGGCGTGGGATTTCATCAAGGCCCGCGAAGGCATCTATCCCATCATCCGCGCGATGGGCGAGATCGCCGGTAACACCAGCATCCAGATCGCCAGTGAATACCTGAGCGCCGACAAGGGCGGGCCGGGCCTCATGCTGGGTGGCATCACCGGGGTGGAACCCGCCGAGGTGGTCATCATCGGTGCGGGCACGGTGGGAGAATTCGCTACGCGCGCCGCACTGGGCCTGGGCGCCAGCGTGAAGGTGTTCGACAAGAGCATCTATCGCCTGAGGCGCCTGCAGACGGACCTGGGCCAACGCGTGTGGACCAGCGTGGTGCAGCCCGAGGAATTGAAGAAGGCCCTTCGCCAGGCCGATGTGGCCATTGGCGCCCTTCGCCCGGAAGAGGGCCGTACTCCCATGGTGGTGACCGAGGAGATGGTGAAGGACATGAAGAACGGCAGTGTGATCGTGGACGTGAGCATCGATCGCGGTGGCTGCTTCGAGACGAGCGAGGTGACCACCCACACCGAACCGGTGTACAAGCGCTACGGCGTGGTGCATTACTGCGTGCCCAACATCGCCAGCCGTGTTCCCCGTACCGCCAGCACCGCGCTGAGCAACATCTTCGGCCCGATGCTCCTGAGCATGGGTGATGTGGGCGGCTTCGAGGAGCTCATCAAGCAGGACCTCGGGGTGCGCCACGGTGTGTACTGTTACAACGGCACCATCACCAGCCCCATCCTCGGCGAAGCCTTCAAGCTCCCCTACAAGGACCTCGATATTCTGCTGGCGGCCTTTTAGGTACTAGGGCATATGCGAACATGTGGGCATGTGCCCATGTGGGCATGTGGTCATGTGCGCATGTGTTCATGTGACCATGAATGCGCCCCGGACGCGGTTATTAGGTTGGATATGTCTGTCCGCTGAACGGAGGTCGGGAGGGATTCCATATTCTGCCATGATCATCCGCCCCAGGAATGGCTCGGGTACATGGGCAAAGGTGCATGAACGCCCATGCCGCCAGTAGTTTTGATCGAACAGCTGACCAGAACGACCATGAACGACTTTGACGCGAATGCCTGGCTTGCTTCCTTCTGGGAAGGCGAGGTAGCTGAACCATCCGTTCCATACGGCAGCTCGGGAAGAAGGCCGAACCCAGTGGTTGATGAGACCTTCGAACTGGCCAGCCGGGTCATGGACTACACTGAGGTGTTGGTAAAGCAGAACGCTGTCTTTGCCGATCAGATCCTCCGGAGCGGAACATCCGTTGGTTCGCATGTGCGCGAGGCGCAGGGAGCCCAAAGTCTGAAGGCCTTCATCAACAAGATGAAAGTGGCGCATCAGGAACTGGAGGAAACGGACTATCGCCTCGACCTCTGCCATATCAAGGCCCATTACCCGCATGACCCGGAACTGGTGCGCAGGACCAAGGCGCTTTTCCCGCTCTTCAATGCGATCCTCAGTACGTCCATCCTCAGGCAGAAGAAGGAACTGGCCGATAGGCGCAGGAAGAGCTGAATGTGCCGTTGGGAATGTGGGCAGGTGTCCATGTG
>CAZLGY010000051.1:0-19226 GCA_964559165.1 uncultured Chryseobacterium sp. | reverse complement strand
GCTCGGTGAAGTTGTCCACGCAGGGGAACCAGGCGCGTCCATAGGAGTGGGGCACGCTCTCGAAGGCCACGCCGAGGTTGTAGGTGTAGGGGGTGGTGGTATAGAAGCCACCGAAGCCGCTGGGGTCGGTGACGGGGTCGCCGTGGTAGTATACCGTGAACACGAGGGTATCGCCGGGTGCGGTGGGTGGCGGGAATATGGTGAGCAGTTCGCCCGGGTGTGTGAAGGGGAGGGCACCGCCGGCATGTGTAACGGAATCTACGGTGAGGGCCAGCAGGTGGAGGGGGAGTTCGGCGGTGATGCTGCGGGGTGTGGCGGTCATGGTGCAGGATGCCTGTATGACGCTGCCACGCGTGAGATCGAGCGTGATGCGCTGATGGATGAGGTCCCATGGCCAGGTGGCGAGGTCGCCCTCGGAGCGAGCGGCGTTACCGTGGCTCCGTTTGGTATCGATGCAACTGTGCTGTGCGCTCATCGTGAGCGCGGAGAGCAGGAGGAGGAGTGCGAATACGCGGGCCATGTTCCAAAGGTATCGGCAGCGGTTGTCCGGGGAGCGGTCCTGTAAGCCCCTTTTGGATCCCTACCTTTGGACATCCCCCTTGGGATCCCATCGCCGACATGAAGCCCAGCACCGAGCTCCACGACCTGATCCGCTCCCTGACCAAGTCGGAGAAGCGGTTCTTCAAGCTGCATTCCTCGCTGCAATCGGGCGACAAGAACTACCTGCGGCTCTTCGACGCCATCGACAAGCAGACCGTGTATGATGAGGATGCGCTGAAGAAGCAGTTCTCGAAGGAGACCTTCATCAAGCACCTGCCATCGGAGAAGAACCATCTCTACAAGTTGATCCTGAAAGCGCTGCGCGCCTTCCATGCGGAGTCGAGCATCAGCGGTATCCTGAAGCAGGAGATCAAGAACATCGAGATCCTGTACCAGAAGGCGTTGTATGTGGAATGCAACAAGCTGCTTCACCGGGCCAAGAGGATCGCCCGCGACAACGAGCGCTTCTACTACTGGTTCGAGCTGTTGAACTGGGAGAAGATGTTGTTGGAGGAGGCGTACGAGTCGGGCGAGTTCACCAAGGACCTGGACGCGCTCATCGAGGAGGAGCGTGAGGTGGTGGAGAAGTTGCGCAACCTTGCCGCCTACCACATCCTGTATTCCAAGATCAACTACGTGTTCCGCAGCGGGGGGTATGTGCGCACGGAGGAGGAGCACGCCATGGTGGAGGAGATCAGCGGGCATCCGTTGATCATGGGCAAGAACACGGCCCTGTCCCAGCGCGCGGCTACCATCTGTTACTACACGCAGGGGTTCTGCCAATGGGCCAAGCGTGATTGGAGCGCATCACTGGAGAAGTTCAGGCGGGTGAAGGCCATCCTGGACGGCAACCCGCAGATCAAGTCCGACCTGCCAAAGCGCTATATCCGCACGCTGCAATACATCATCAACGCGCAGATCGAGCTGCACCAGCTGGACCAGGCGCGCGCGAACATCACCGCCATGCGTTCGCTTCCGGATACCGATGGGTTCCATGGTCAGAGCATCGCCTCGCAGGTCTTCGTTGCGAGTTATCTCAGTGAGCTTCGACTGCTGGACCGTTCCGGCGAGCACGCACGGGCAATGGAGCTGGTGACCCCCATCATCGATGGCATGGAGGCGCTGGGCAGCAGGCTGCAGAAGGAGCACGAACTGGAGTTCTTCTTCGCCCTGGCCTGTGCACACTTCGGTGCCGGTGAGATGAACAAGGCGCTCTTCTGGTTGAACAAGGTGCTGAACGATAATGAGCCGACCCTTCGACAGGACATCTTCACCTATGCGCGGCTTTTCAACCTGGTGGTGCATTACGAGCTGGGGAATTTCGACCTGCTGGAGTACATCGTGCGGTCCACCCAGCGTTTCCTCAGCAAGCGGCAGCGAGCCTACCAGGTGGAGGTGCTGCTCATCGAGCAGGTGAGGCGGCTGGCGCGGGCCGGTGATCCACAGGCGAGGCGCGAACTGTTCCGCGCGTTGGAGGAGCAACTGGAGACCCTGTTCAAGGACCCGAACGAAGGGGTCGTCCTGAAGTACTTCGATGTGCGTTCCTGGGTGCGTTCGCGGGCTGCCGGCATCACGTTCGGCGAGGCTGTGAAGCGGTCCTTGGAAGCCTGAGCGTTCGAGGTCCGGTCAGGGACCGGGAGGCTGGTCGATGATGCCGGTGACCTTGAACTCGGTGCGGCGGTTGGCCTGGTGATCCTCCTCGGTGCAAGGCACGCCATCGCTGCAGGTGTTCACAAGTGAGCGCTCGCCGTAACCCCGCGCTGTGATGCGGTCCGGAGGCACTCCATGGCGGATGAGGTAGTTGACCGCACTGTTGGCACGCGCATCGGAGAGCACGAGGTTGTAAGCGTCGGAGCCTCGGCTGTCGGTATGCGATGACAGCTCGAAGGTGAGGTGCTGGTTGCTGATGAACACACCTGCGATCCTGTCCAGCTCCGCTGCGGCATCGGGCCTGATGTCCCATTGATCGAAATCGTAGTAGATGTTCTCGATGGCGAAGGTCCTTCCGATGCGGACACGATCGAGTTGCAGCAGCACCGAGAGGGTGTCGCTGCGCACCAGTCCCTTGGTGCTGGCCTTGGCGCTGGCTGCGAGCAGGCCTTCTCCCTGGGCCTTTACGGTGTATTCGCTGTTCGGTGCAATGCGTGTTCCGAAGCGCCCATCAGCATCCGTGACCAGGGTGAAGGAGGCTCCATCGAGTTCCTCGATGACCACCTCGATGCCAGCGAGTGGAACACCCTCGCCATCCACCACCTGCCCCTCGAGGTGGAAGAGCAGTTCCTTCACGGAGAAGACGTACACCTGGTCGACCCCGCTCCGGTCGCTGCTCAGGTATCCGCCTGTGCGATCCGCATTGAGCATGAAGTGCATGTCGTCGTGGGTGGTATTGATGGGGTGGCCCGGATTGCGCGGTGCTGCCCACGTGCCGTTCTCCTCGCGGGTTTCGAGTATGTCCAAGCCGCCCATGTTAAGATGGCCGGTGCTGGAGAAGTGGAGTGCATCACCGTTGATGGTGGGGAACAGTTCGTTGCCGGGCGTATTCACCACGGGGCCCAGGTTCTCCGGTTCTGACCATCCGGTGCCGATGTCGCGGCAGCGCCAGATGTCCATGCCTCCGTGGCCCCCGGGCCGGTCGCTTGCGAAATAGAGGGTGCGCCCGTCACTTGAAAGAGCAGGATGCCCGGTGGACCAGCTCTCCCCGTTGTAGGCGAACGCACGCAGGTCGCCCCATCGGCCGATGCTGTCCTTGGTGGCGCGGAACAGCATCAGGTGGCTGGTATTATCGGCGTCCTTCATGAGCCGGTGCTTCACATAGTTGCTTCGTGTGAAGTAGATGGTGCTTCCATCGTTGCTGATGCTGGCCGAGCCCTCGTGGTAATTCCCATTGATGGTTCCGGGCAGGGGCAGGGCGGACTGCCATTGTCCCGCATTGCCCGAAGCGGTGTGCATCAGGTCCAGGTAGACCTCACCGCTCCAGGGGTCCTGCTGCCCGGTTTTATCAGGCACCGCGGCCACCAGCAGGCCATTGCCCATGGGAACGGGTGCGAACACGGACCGTACCCCGGGGATGGTGATGGGGTCCACCGTGTATCGGCTGCTGTCGGTGTAAAAGGAGTGGATACCCTGTGCGGAGCGCAACAGGTCCTGTGCGCGGCGATCCTCCGGTGTGCGCTGGAGGACCAGCGCAAGGATATCCGCCGCCTCCTGCGTGCGGCCCAGACCCATGAGGGCGCCACCGTAACGGATGCCGGTATCGCCGGTGAGCGGAAGGGCCGCATGCAGCAGTGCATAGTGATGCACGGCACGGTCGAGCTTGTTGTGGCTGAGGTAGGCATCGGCGATGCGTGCCCGTGCTGCGCGGTCATCCTTGCTGCGGAGCACGCGCTCATAGAGGACTTCCGCCTTCGGGTATTGCATCAGGGCGAAAGCCTTGTCGGCGCGATGCAACCGTATGGTGTTGCAGGAGGCGGACAGCAGGGCGATGGCCAACAGGCTGATAAGGGAGCGTGCGGGCATGCGTCAGAAGTAGCGAGGTGATCGGATGCGGATGGGTTCACTGCCGAGGTCGATACCGAGCATGACCTCATGGCTTCCTCCGTTGTAGCTCCGGAGCTTCGAGATGTTCATGTCATAGGCATAGCCCGCGCGCACCATGCCGGTGACCTGGTATTCGAGCATGGCCACCATGGCATCCCCGGTCCTGTATCCAGCCCCCAGCCAGATGCGGTCGCGGTACAGCACATTGCAGTTGATGTCCACCTGAGGCGTGGCCTCTGCCTGGTACTTGATGAGCACGGATGGCTTGATGTCGAAGAGTTCGTTGAGCTCAATGACATGCCCTGCGTTGATGTACATGTGCCGTTCGAAGTATTGGCGGAGGCCGCTGCGTGAGGCGTCGGCCACGCGGTCGTCCAAGGCGTACAGGGTGGGAATGGAGAGTCCGAGGTAGCTGGACTGTCCATACCAGTAGACCCCCGCACCGAACCGCCCCACGGGTGTATTGCGGAGGGTGCCTGCATACAGTGGGTCGTTCTCGTCCCAATAGATGAGGTCGCCGAGCTGGGCGGTGTAGAGCGAGAGCCCTGCGCGGAGCCCGAACGCCAGGCGGGCCTCATCGCTCACGCGGATGCTGTATGAGAAATGGGAGGCCACATCCGTTTCACGCGTGACACCGATGCGGTCGTGCACCACGCTCAATCCTCCGCCAAGCATATTTCCCAGGAGCGGCGCATCGATGGCGAACATGCTGGTGGTGGGAGCGCCCGGCATGCCGGTCCATTGTTCGCGATGCAGGAGCGATGCACTTGCGAACGGATGGCTGCCTGCATAGGCGGGATTGAGGAAGAGGCCGTTGAACATGTACTGGCTCACCATCACCTCCTGCTGGGCATGGAGCGCCAGGCTGCCGAGGGCTGCCGCCGTTGCGAGCATGTTGCGGATGCTGTTCATGACCGTTGGTCTTCTTTGCCGCCCGTGGCGGCCGTTTCCATTAGCGGCGTAGATCCACATAATTCTGCAGGGTGACATCGATGGATGGGATGGTGACGATCACGAAGTAGGTGCCATTGGGCAGTACCTCCCCGGTCATGTTCTCCCCGGCCCAGTCGTTGCGGTAATTGATGCGGTCGTACACCACATTGCCCCACCGGTTGAAGATGACGATCTGGTTCTGTGGATAGGCCTCGAGGCCGCGCACCACATAGAAGTCGTTCGCCCCATCGCCGTTCGGGGTGAACCCTGTTGGCTGCATCAGTTCATCAGGCTCGTTGAGGATGAACGACAGGGTGACGCTGCATCCGCCCGCATCGGTCACTGTTACACTGTACGAACCTGCGGCAAGCCCGGTGATCCGTGCGCTCGACGAACCGTTGCTCCAGTCGTAGGAATAGGGTGCGACACCGCCTGTCGTAGTGAGGGATATCTCACCGTTGCTGCCTCCGTTGCTGCTCACCTCAAAACCACCCGTGTATGAGCTCACCTCGCTTTCCACGGAGAGCACAGGTGGGTCCGCAAGCGTGGCTGCCGCGTTCCAGCTGCATCCATTGGCATCCGTAACGGTGACTGTGTACGTGCCGGCACTGAGTCCGGTGACCTGGGGCTGATCCGAGCCGTTGTTCCATGCGTAGGCATAAGGTGCCTGTCCATCGCTCACATTGGCGGTGATACTTCCCGTGGCCGAACCCTGGCATTGGGGGGGCGTGCTGGAGAGCTCCCCGGAAAGGCCATTGGTGCTGGTGACCTGTGCGGAAGCAGATGCGGTGCACCCGTTGGCATCCGTCACAGTGGCACTGTAGGTGCCGGCCTGGAGGGCGGTGAGGTCCTCGCTGTTGGCACCGTTCGACCAGGCGATGGCATAAGGCGCTGTGCCGCCACCCACCGTCAGGTCCACCGTACCGACCGCATTGCCACAGCTGGCCGTTGTTGCGGTCGCAGTCGCTGTGAGCGGCTCTGGGGCGGTGAGGGTGAAGCAGGATGTGCTGACACATCCGTTGGCATCTGCGATGGCGGCACAATAGGTGCCGGCCCACAGTCCGGTGAGCGATGCGCCGGTGGCCGTGGAACCACCGGGCCCTTCCCAGCTGATCGTGAGCGGCATGGTACCCCCGGTAACCGCGAGCTCAATGCTGCCATCGCTTGCGTTCGCACAGCTGACAGAGGTGCCGTTGTAGCTGGAGATCTGGGCCTCCGTGTCGATGGGTGGGGGTGCGGTGAGCTCCTGCACCAGTTCCACGCTGCAGCCGTTCACGTCGGTGATGATCACCGTGTAGCTGCCCGGTGCGAGGCCACTGATGCTGTCCGCCTGGCTGGTGAAGCCGTCGGGGCCCGACCAGGTGTATGAATACCCGGGGCTGCCGCCGCTCACCTGCAGCCCGATGGCCCCGTCATTGCTGCTGTTGCACGAGGTGTTGCTGCTGCCGAACACGCTTGCCGTCGTGGTCGCGCCCAGCTCGTCCACGGGCTCCGTCAGCTCGATCACACGCGTACTGCTGCATCCATTGGCATCCGTCACCAGCAGCGTATAGGTGCCGGCGGAGAGTCCTTCGATCAGTGCACCTTGGAACGCGGTTCCATCCGGACCGGTCCATGAGAAGACGTATGGCGCACTGCCGCCTGTCGCTGATGCGGTGAGTACACCGTCGCTCCCACCATTGCAGGCAATATTGGTGCCGCCGGGCTGGGTTGTCGCTGTCACCGTGGTGGCCAGTTCCTCCAATGGCTCAACGAGGGTGATGGTGCTGTCCTTGGTGCAGCCGTTCGCATCCGTCAGTGTGAACGCATAGGTGCCTGCGCCGAGCCCCTCCAGGTTGAACAGGTCACTTGCAAAACCGCCAGGACCGTTCCATGCGATGGTGACCGGCGCCGTACCCCCTGTCACGTTGAGCGTGATGGTGCCGGTGATGCCTCCATTGCATGGGATGTTCACGCCACCTGCACCGCTCAGGGTAGCGGTGGGTACCATGGCACCACTGATCGCAATGGTGGCCGAGGTCGAAGCGCTACAGTTGGCCGCGTCGCTGACCACCACGGTGTAGGTCCCTGCAGCAAGGCCGCTGAGGTCCTGGGTCGTGGCGGCGAACCCGTCCGGACCGCTCCAGGCGAACGTGGGGGTGCCACCACCTCCGGTGATCGTGAGCGTGATCCCTCCCTCGGCACCACCCACACAGATGACATCACTGGCGGTGGCCGTGAGTGTGATGGGCTCCGGTGCGGTGAGGGTGCTTTCCAAGGTGGCGGTGCAACCATTGGCATCCGTTACCAACAGGCTGTATGTGCCGGCTGAGAGGTCAACGACATCTGCTGTCGTATAGGTGGTGCCATCGTCCGCTGTCCATGTAGTTGAGTAGGGAGCCGTGCCTCCCGCAATGGTCACGTCAATGGATCCGTCATTGCCCAGGCAGCTCACCTGATATCCATTGCCAGCATCGCTGGTGACGGCTACGGGTACAAGGACCTCCGGTTCCGCCAGTGTGATCTGGGCGGTTGCGCTGCAATCGTTCGCATCCGTGACCGTCAACACGTATGTTCCTGCCGTCAGTCCAGCCCATGTGGGTGTGTCCGCAGTGGTACCGTTGGGTCCGGTCCATGCATAGGTGAGGGCCGGAGTGCCTCCCGATACGACCGCACTGATACTGCCTACCGAGGATCCGTTGCAGGGCAGGTTGGCGCCGTTCCCGAAGATCGATGGATCCAGCGCGATGTCGATGGGGGGAGGTTCGCTGATGGTGACCGTCGTGGTGCTGCTGCATCCGTTAAGGTCGGTGACGACCGCGACATATCCACCCGCACCAAGGCCGCCGATCGTCGCATCGTTGCTGTTGAAGCCGGAGGGGCCGGTCCATGCGATGGTATATGGAGCAGTGCCTCCCGTGGCCGACAGCGCGAGCACGGCGTTGTCATCCCCGGCACATGCAAGCGCCCCGCCCGTGCTGTTCACGGATACCTCCAGGGCGGAGGGCGGCACGAGCGTTATGCCTGACGTGGCCACGCAGCCTGCTGCATCGGTGATGGCAAGGGCATAGGTGCCGGCCGGCAACCCTGTCGGATCGTCGCCGCTGAAGGTGCTGCCATCGGGTGCGGTCCATGAGAAGGTATACGGTGCAGAACCGCCGACAACGATGATGTCAATGCTGCCGTCATTGGCTTCGGGGCAACTGACATTGCTTCCGCCGGGGTACTGGAAGGGCAGCAGCCCGACCTCGATCGCTTCAGGTCCGCTCAATTCGAACACGGCGAGTCCGGTGCACCCATTCTGGTCCGTCACAATGAACTCATACGTCCCAGTTGCCAATCCGGCAAGTTCTGTGGTGTTGCCGATGACACCGTTGGGTGTGAACCATGTGTAGGTGTAGGGTGGTACACCGCCACTGACCGCCACCGTGATACTGCCATCGCTCGCCCCGCCGCAGCTTACGTTGCCCCCGCCGGGGAATTGGGATACCTGTCCATCGATGGTGTAGAGGTCGGGGCCATCGACATTAAAGGAGCGCTGCAGGGTGCAGCCGTTGGCGTCCGTGATGTTCACCGTGTAGACGCCGGCAAAGAGGTCCTGCAGGTCCTCCGCAGTGCTGCTGAAAAGACCGAGGCCACTGCTCCAGGCCTGGGTATACGGACCCGTGCCGCCGGAAATGGTGAGGTCGATGGACCCGGTGGAGGCACCGAGGCAGATGGTGTTGATGACGATGGCGGAGGCCTCCAAAGGCACGGGCGCCGAAAGCGTGTATACGGCCTGTGCCTGGCAGCCGTTGAGGTCAGTGACCTGCACCGTGTAGGATCCCGCACCAAGCCCGTCCACGTCCTCCGTGGTCGCCGCCAGGGCACCGCTTCCCGTCCACGCAAAGAGGAATCCGCCCACGCCTCCGGCGACCGTGAGGTCGATGCTGCCGTCCGTGGCATCAGCGCAGCTCACGGAGGTGCCCCCGTTGTAGCTGGAGAGGGAGGCCTGCAGATCCAAGGGTGCCGGTGCCGACAGGGTGATGCTGGTGCCTGCTGAACATCCGAGTGCGTCCGTAACGGTGACCGAATACGTTCCCGCGGCCAGTCCAGTGAGTTCGGTCGCGGTGCTCGTGAAGCCGTCCGGACCGTTCCAGAGCGCTGAGAACGGGGCGCTGCCACCGTTCACGGTCAATATCACAGAACCATCCGCCGCACCAAGGCAGGAGATCTCCGTTCCACCGGGGAAGGTCGTTGCCGCTGCCGCGACGGTGAACGTTCCAGGTTGACCGACCACGAACGGCACGTCCGCCCGGCATCCGGTGGCATCCGTGATGGACAGTAGATAGGTGCCAGGGGCCAGACCTGTGATGTCCTCCACCGAAGCGTTGTATCCGTCGGGGCCGGACCATGTGAACGTGTAGGGAGGGAAACCACCCTGCACGGTCGCATCAATGGCGCCGTCAGCGATACCCTGGCAGGAGGCCGGGGTGATTTCGGCTTCTGCAGTGATCGCGGGAGGCGGTACCAGGTCAATGACCGCGTTCGCGGCACATCCATTGGCGTCCGTCACCGCGATGCCATAGGTGCCCGCGGGCACGTTGAAGATGTCCTCGGTGAACAACGGTGATCCACCGGGGGTGGTCCATAGCACTGAATAGGGCTGTGTGCCACCGGTGATGGTGGCGTCGATGCCACCGTCATCGCTGTCTGCGCAGCTGGTGTTGAAGCCGTTGCCATAAACGAGCGGTGCCAGTTGGATGTCCAATGGAGCGGCAGGCCCGGTGATGGTGACGGGCAGGAACTTCGGTTCGCTGCAACCGTTGAGGTCGGTGATCTCGGCGAGGTAGCTGCCCACGGGCAGGCCGCTGATGCTGGTGCCTGTTTGTACCGGCACGGTGTTCCAGACCACGCTGTAAGACCCGCTGCCACCGGTCACACCGATGACCACATTGCCATCCGCGCCACCGTTGCAGCTCACCAAGCCAACGGACTCGACGAAGGCATCGAGCGGGCTGGCAGGTTGCGTGATCGTGGCGGTGGTGGCAGTGGTGCAGCCGTTGTCATCGGTCACGTTGAACACGTAGGTGCCAGCGTTCTGGCCACTGATGGCGGTGGTGGTGGAGTTGGGTGTGCTGTTCCAGAGGTATTGGTAGGGCGGTGTCCCTCCGGTGGCCTCCCCCGTTGCGGCTCCCGTGGTGCCACCGAAGCAAAGTGCATCGGTGATGCTGGTGATGCTTGCCACAAGCGGTGCCGGCTCCGTAACGGTGGCTTCGGCCGTGGTGCCGACCCCGTTGGCATCGGTGACCGTCACCGAATACGTTCCCGCACCCAAGCCGGTGATATCCTCCGTGACGGCCCCGGTGCTCCAGGCGAACGAGTAGGGTGCAATGCCACCGGAAACGGTCGCGTTGATCGCTCCGTTGCTCGCTCCATTACAGCTGACGTTGAGCGTGGCAAGTTCCACCACCGGTCCGCCACCGGCGATGCTGAGGTCCGCGCTTGCACTGGTAATGTGCTCCGGGCGCTTTTCACGGACCGGCGCTTCTTCATGGGCCGATGCGTTGATGGCGATGAACAGGACCGGCAGGGCGGTACCCAGTAAGCGCGCGATGAACAGGTCCATGTTCAGGTCGGTATGGTGTTGCGAAAAGATACGACATCGGACCATGTGTGTGGTCCTGGCGTCTTGTCGCGTGACACCCGCTTCAACGGGATCAGGTCCTTAAGGTTACACCCCTGGGGCGTGTGCGGCATTCCCGCTGAGCGGGGCTTCAGGTGCGATGGGCGCGCCGATCAGCGCGTGCGGTGGACCAGCACTGCGTGCAACACGATGCCCGTGGCGACGCTCACGTTCAGGGAGGCGATCGATCCGGACATGGGGATACGCACCAGTTCGTCGGCCATGCGTATGACCGGGTCGGAGATGCCCTCGTCCTCGCTGCCCATCACCAGCATCACAGGGCCGGTGAGATCTGCTTCATGCAGTGCGGTGGCGGCTTTTTCCGTGCAGGCGATGACCCGCAGCCCCTGCTCCTTGGCCAGCCTCACGGCTTCGGTGAGCTTGTTCACGCGGCATACGGGTTTACGCAGCAGCGCGCCGGCCGAGCTCTTCACGGCATCGGGCCCGAGCCGTGCGGTACCGGTCTTGGGTACCACCAATGCATCCACCCCGAAGCACTCGGCACTGCGTGCGATGGCTCCGATGTTACGCACGTCCGTGACACCATCCAGGGCAAGGATCAACGGTGTGCCGCCCTCCTCGTACACGCGCGTGATCACCTCGTTGAGGTCCTGTTCCTCCACCTGGCTGATGAACGCGATGACGCCTTGGTGTTCGGCACGGGTCAGCCTGTCGAGCTTCTCCACGGGGACCGGTTGCCACGGTACATCGCGGTCACGAGCCAATTGTCTGATCTGCTTCACGCCGTCACCGCCCGCCTCACGCCGCAGCAGGATCTTCTCCACATTGCGTCCGTCGCGGAGCGCCTCGATCACCGGCCAGATGCCGCATACCAGGTCCTTGTCAGCCATGGGTCACCATCAGGCGTTGGGCCTGTGGCACAAAGGTCACGAGAATCCGGCTACGCAGCGGGGTTCAGTTGGAATAGACCCGTCCGTTGCGCCAGCTCTCCACATTGCGGTACCATGCACCCTTGAGCAACGGGTCGCGCTCCAGGATGAGTTCGTTATCGCTGTAAGGGCTGTCGCGCTTCACGAACATGAAGACCAGGCTCATCAGGTTGTTCTCCTCGCCGTACGTCCAGGTCTCGCTCTCTTCACTTTTACGGATGGAGGTGGGCTTCCCGAAGATGATGTGCACCATGCCACGGTCCGTGCGCCAGCCCTCCACCTCGCCGGAGAAGTGGCGGTTCGCCGTTTCAACGCGTTCGAAGTAGATACGGATGGCCTCCCGCGCCCGTTCCCGATCGCCGGCCGCATCCATCCAGAACCGCTCCACGGCCTCACGCACGTTGCCTGCATTGACCATGCGGTCATATTCCTGCACCGACGTGATGTAGCGCATGGGACGCAACATGTCCTCTGCGGTGGTGATGGTGGGATAGCTTTCGCCCATCACCATGACCGTGTACCCCGTCCGGGTGCTGTCATCCTGCTGGTGGAAGTGGTACATGCCGGCTGCGGTCGGGGTGAACCGGAAGTATCCAGCGCTGTCCACCGCGACCGAGAAGGTGGAATCCGTGCCTGTCGCACCGTTGGTCCGTGTGCTGCTGCTGAACACCGGTGCCGGGAGCGACCGGTCCGCCGTTCGGTGTCCCGCCGCCAGCGTTGTTCCAGCGAGGCGTTCACAACGCACCTGCAACGCACGCCCGGGTTTCACATGGTCGCTGAACAGGGGCTGACCGGTGCGCACATCGATCGGAAGGAAATACTGTGCACCGCGATCGGTGCCGCGTAGCGCGTGCAGGTAGACCACGCCTTGCGATCCGCGGTTCAGGTCGTCCACCTGTACCTTCATCACACAGGTCGCCGGGAGGGTGCTTCGCAGGGACATGGAACCGATGAGCCGCTGTTCCATGCCGGGGTCGGTGGTCTCGTCCGTCACGCCGATGCTGGCGCTGTCCAGCACAACACGTGAAGTCCAATCGGCATGGACCTCATACCGCACCCTGGCAGCAGCACGGAAGGGTGCCCCATCACCGCTGCTCTTATACAGCAGGTCACTCGTGGGCAGGCTGAAGTACAGCGTGCTGTGGGCGGAGTCATGATGATGGATGCGGGCCTGCAGCCGGATGCCACCATTGGCGGGGCCGTACATGCCGGACAGCCCGTCACGCGGCGCCATCGGCTGCGTGGAAGAGCATCCGGACAGCATCGCTGCGGCCGCCGCGACCAGGCAGGTCATCGTGGCCGCACGCCGAGGGTGGGTGGCCAACGCAGGGGCAGTGGAGTCGTGCCTTGGGGGCATGGTCCATGGACCCGTCAAAGCGGCCTGCATCCAACCCCTCCACCTGGCGGTCATGTCCATGCCACGAAGTTAACGCACCGGTGCGCCGTGTCAGTTGTCGAGGATCACAACCGGTGTGCCGGCAGGGACCGCATCGAAGAGCTGGATGACGTCGCTGTTGAGCATGCGTACGCAGCCTTTGGAGCAGGCCGTGCCGATGGCCCGTTCATTGGCGGTGCCGTGGATGTAGATGTGGCGGGCCTTGCTGTCCACATGGCCCCCCCTGTTCACGTGTTCCTCCAGTCCTTCGAGCCACAGGATGCGTGAGGTGATCAGGTCCCCGTCCTCACCGGGGGCATCGGGGTCCGCCTGCTCGCCGGTATAGATACGGTCCCGCAGGATCCCGAGCTCAGGGACACCCTCGCCGTATTTAACGGCCACACGGTGCAGGCCCGTGGGTGTGCGATAGGAGTTCACAGTGTTGCCGATGCCGCGCCGTGCGGTGGACACGTTGTAGACGGCAAGGCTCCGGCCGCGTTTCACGTGGAAGAGCGTCTGGCGGTGGATGGAGACGTACAGCAGGTCGTCCTCGAAGGGTACCTCCGGATACCGCACGGCGAGGTATTCCAGCAGGAAGTCCACGATGGCCTGGCCGGTGTTCGCCGGGGTGTGCTGTGCGGTGCAGGGAGCGGCGCCACCGAGGAACAGGAGCAGGGCTGCGGTCCTTGTCCGGAACATGCTCAGAACAGGCTGGTGAAACCGAAATGTACTTTACCGTTGCGCAGTTCGATCGGTTCGTTGAACTGCCGGCCGAGCGCGTAGGTGAGGTTGAACAGCCCCGCCTTGGTCTCGAAGGTGGCCCCCACACCGAAGCCCAGCGGGTTGTCGTTCACATCATCCTCGAGCGACACATCCTCCCACCAGGCCTGGTCCACGAAGGCGAAGAAATTCGCGTTCTCCTCGTACACGAAGCGGTATTCGAAGGTGCCGATGGCGTAGGCATTGCAGATGATGGAGGCTTCATCCACCCCGCGCAGAGTGCGGAGACCGCCCATGCGGAAGAGCTCGTTCCTGTAGAGGACCTCATTGAGCATGGCGCCTCCCTGGCCCATGAACCGCAGGGTACTGCGCCGCTTGACGGGGAGGTGGAGGATGCCGCGTGCGCTGAGCTCATACTGTTGGGAGCGCACGTCCGGCGGCGGCAGTGCCTCGCCACGGACCGCAGTGGTGGAGGTCTTGTTGCCGAAGGCTCCTTCCACCTGCAGGGCATGCCCGCGGCGGGGGTTGTAGCGGTAATCGAAGCGCTCGCGCTCAACGGCTGCACCATAGGTCGTCAACTTCACGTCGGCCAGGCCGGGCAGGAAGGAGAGGTCCGCGCCCAACCGTGTACTGCTGCGGTCGTTGACGAACACGCTCAACTTGTCGCCCTGTCCTGCGAGGAAGGTGACGGCGGCGCGTGCATTAACCTCCAGGAAGGTGGTGTCGCGTTTGAACAGCTTGAGCGAAAGGTCCGTTCCGAACGGTGTTCCGAAGAGTGCGGGCAGTTCCAGGCGCACCTTCAGGTCCTGAGTGGCATCCTGCAGCGAGCGCCAGTTGAGTTCAATGGCTTCGCCCCTTCGCAGCGCGTTCCTCAGGCGCAGGTCAAGGTCGCCGGTGATCCCCACCCGTCCTGTGGCAGCGTTGGGCTGCACGCCGATGATGCCGTTCACCGAGCTGGCCTTGCGCGCATCGAGGAAGAGGAAGAGCTTGGTGCGTTCAGGGGTGAATTGTACGTAGGGGCGCTGGCGTTGCTGCACGAAGGGAAGCTCGCGGACGCGGCGCTCCACGTTGCGGATGAGCGATTCGTTGTACAGGTCGCCCGGCCGGATGCCCAGGTGCGTATGCAGGTAGCGCATGTTGGTGCGTGCCGTTCCGCGCACAAGCACGCTGTCGATCACCACGGTTCGGCCTTTGTCCAGCACCACGGTGGCGTTGATGCCCTCCCCGGTCCGTTCCACTTGTTGCAGCCTTACGGAGGCGAACGGATGGCCATTGTCCTCGCTGTACCGCAGCAGGTCCTCGAAGAGCCGGGCCACCTGGTCCGGGGCGATCGGGCTGCCGCTGTAGAGGCGTTCCCGGAAGCGCGCGCCGCTGGCGATCTCTGCCGGAACCCCCGCACCGGAGAGCTGCGCCCATCGGTAGTGTTGACCCAGGTGCAGGTCGCACGTGCTGGTGTTGGCACTGCTGTCGGTCGTGCAGCTGTCCACGGATGCCTCCAGCCAGCCTGCGCGGTGCAGTGAGCCCAGGACCTGTCGCACGCGGTCGCGCACGGTGCCGGCCCCTGGAAGATCGTGGACGCGGTCGATGCGGGGGGGGGGCGGTGCATCGGGCAACAGTTCCAGCCGGTGTTGGGCATGGGCGGCCATGCCGCCTGCAAGCGACCACCACACGAGCAGCAGGCTGTTGCAGCGGGTCATGGCAGGCACCAATCGATCGGTGGGTGGCCGGCGGCCTGGAGCAGGGCGTTGGTGCGGCTGAAGTGTCCGCATCCGATGAACCCGCGATGGGCGGAAAGGGGTGAAGGGTGCGGTGCGGTGAGGATGTGGTGTCTGTGGCTGTCGATGAGCGCCGCCTTGTTCCGGGCATAGCGGCCCCACAGCAGGAACACGATGCCTGAGCGCCGCTTGGAGAGTTCGGTGATGACCGTGTCCGTGAAGGCCTCCCAGCCTTTTCCCTGGTGGGATCCAGCCTCCCCGGCACGCACGGTAAGGGTGGCGTTGAGGAGCAGCACTCCTTGGGCCGCCCAAGGTTGCAGGTCCCCCTGGCGGGGTGGTGCGATGCCAAGGTCGCGCTGGAGCTCCTTGAAGATGTTCTGCAGGGATGGGGGCGGCGGCACGCCGGGAGGCACGGAGAACGACAGTCCGTGCGCCTGGCCGGGACCGTGGTACGGGTCCTGTCCCAGGACCACCACCCGCACCCGCTCGAACGGACACCGATCGAAGGCGGCGAAGATGTCCGGACCCTTGGGGTATACCTGGTGCAGGGTCCGCTCCCGGACGAGGAAGGTGCGCAGCGCCTGGAAGCCGGGAGCCTTGAAGGCTTCCTGCAGCACCTCCTGCCAGTCCGCGGGGATGCGGGGCTTCACGGATGGGGCATCGGTGTCCGTCATGCCGGCGAATTGACAGGCTGTTGAAACATTTTTGGAACGGCTTCGTTGAGAAAGGTAACTTTGGACATCGGGTACGCGTACAACCCTTGATCCCTACAGGGGCACAAACGAAGCAACAATGAAAAAGGTACTTCTGATCATGGCCGGTCTGGTGGTGTTGAGCATGTCAATGACCTCCTGCTCCAAACACCAGAACTGTCCTGCCTATGGCAAGGTGCACAAGGTGCAGCCTGCCAGGCAGGCTTGAGCATCAAGTATCCTGCACGACGATGTGTTGGCCCGGGCCGGGAGGTTCGGGCTTTCCTTTTTAGGCTGGCGCATCAGGTGAACCGGATATGGAGGTCCTGCACCAGTTCGGGGGCGAGGCTTCGTGCCACCGGACAGGTGCGGGCGGTGTTCTCCATGATGCTGCGCTGGCGCTCATCCAAGCGGTCGCCTCGCAGCTCCAGGTGGATCTCCACGCGAGCCACGCGCCGGGGGTCCGATGCCATGTGCTTCACCACGCGTGCAGTAAGCCCCACAAGCGGGATGTCCTTCTCGCGTGCTACGATGCCCATGGTGGTGATCATGCAGGCCGCCAGCGAGGTGGCGAGCATGTCGGTGGGTGAGAAGGCGCTACCCCTGCCCTGGTTGTCCACCGGTGCATCGGTGGTCACGTGCTGGCCGCTGCGTACGTGCAGCAGATCGCACTGGAGTTCGCCCTTGTAGGTGACGGTCGCGGTATCCATGGTCCGGTGTTCCGGTGAGTGAGGTTGCAAGGTAGCAGGTCGCGGCGAGCGGAAGCCCGTTCATGTGCTGGTCGCGCGCTTCGTAACTTTGTTCTGCCTACGCCATGCTACTGCGGCTGACACACCTGCTCCTTGTGCTGCTTTGTGCGGTGGCCGCGCACGGCCAGCAGACGATCTACGAGGAGTCGCGCGTGCCCTTCCGCAAGGAGCTCTATGGCGGCATCATGCTGCACGGCGATGGCTGGGGAGTGCATTTCTACCGGGCCAGCTACCGCACCGCCACCAACCGCCTGCTGCTGGGCGTGGAGCTGGCGGGCATGAAGCACCCCAAGGAGGTGAAGAGCTTCAACCCGTACTACGAGGATTCCCGCGGGTATTTCTACGGCAAGTCCAATTCGCTGGTGATCCTGCGCCCCACCATCGGGGGCAAGCACCAGCTCACAGACAAGATCCGCCGCAGCGGCGTGGAGGTGAACTATGTGTGGGGCGTGGGGCCGGCGATCGGACTGGTGAAACCGGTGTACCTGCAGATCGGGAAGCCGGACCAGATCCCCTACCAGAGCATCGTCATCGAGCGGTACGACCCGGCGGTGCACGATGTGCAGAACATCTACGGCCGGGCCACCTGGTTCAGGGGTGCCGGTGAGATGCAGTTCCGTCCGGGGGCCTTCGCGCGCTTCGGGCTCAATTTCGAGTATTCCGGACAGACCACCGGGCTGAAGGCCCTGGAGGCGGGGATGAGCGTGGATGCGTTCCCCGTGGTGGTCCCGATCATGGCCGAGCTGGAGGGGGTGCGGAACAAACAGGTGTTCCTGCAGTTCTACCTCGCGCTGCAGTTCGGCAAGAAGACCATTCAATGAGCGAGAACGCAACGAAGGAGGCTGCCGCGGCACCCGCCCGCAAACCCGATTGGCTGCGCGTGAAGCTGCCTACGGGTGAGAACTACCGCAAGGTGCGCGAGATCGTCGACGAGCACAAGCTGCACACCATCTGCCAGAGCGGCAACTGTCCCAACATGGGCGAATGCTGGGGCGCAGGAACGGCCACCTTCATGATCCTGGGCAACATCTGCACCCGCAGCTGCGGCTTCTGTTCGGTGGCCACGGGTAGGCCCGAGGCGGTGGATCCGTTCGAGCCAGCGCGTGTGGCACGCAGCGTGGAGCTCATGGGCGTGAAGCACTGCGTGATCACCAGCGTTGACCGCGACGACCTGAAGGACGGTGGCAGCGACATCTGGGCAAAGACCATCCGTGCCATCCGGCGCCGCAGCCCCGGCACCACCATGGAGACGCTCATCCCTGACTTCCAAGGGAAGTGGGAGAACCTTGCGGTGGTGCTCGAGGCCGCCCCCGAGATCCTCAGCCACAACCTGGAGACCGTGCGCCGGCTCACCAAGCAGGTGCGCATCCAGGCCAAGTACGACCGCAGCCTCGAGGTGCTCATGCGCGCCAAGCGGGCAGGACTTCGCACCAAGAGCGGCGTGATGCTGGGGTTGGGCGAGACCGACCTGGAAGTGGAGGAGACCATGGATGATCTGCGCAGCGTGGAGGTGGACATCCTCACCCTGGGGCAGTACCTGCAACCCACCAAGGAGCACCTGCCCGTGGCGGAGTTCATCCATCCCGATCGCTTCGCGCGGTTCAAGGAGATCGGGCTTGCCAAGGGGTTCCGCTATGTGGAGAGCGGCCCGCTGGTGCGCAGCAGCTACCACGCGGAGAAGCACATGTTCTGATCGTGTTGTCGGGTGTCAGTGGGTGGTTCACTGGCTGCTTGAGGACGCACAACCAACAACCGACGACCGACGACCGTATTCACCGAAGCACCGCACCCATGAAGATCGCGATCAACGGCTTCGGCCGCATCGGGCGCGTCACCGCGCGCCTGCTCCTGCAACGCACCGATGTGGAGCTGGTGGCCGTGAACGACCTCGCCGACACGCGCACCCTCGCACATCTCTTCAAGTACGACAGCGTGCATGGCGTGTTCGCCGGGGAGGTGGGGCACGATGAGGCGCACCTCCTGCTGGGTGGAAGGAAGATCAAGGCGTTCGCGGCGAAGGACCCATGCACCCTGCCGTGGAAGCAGCTCGGCATCGACATCGTGATCGAGAGCACCGGGCATTTCCTCACGCGGGAGACGGCTTCAGCGCATCTGCATGCCGGTGCGAGGCGCGTGATCCTCTCCGCGCCTGCCAAGGACGCCGACATCCCCAGCGTGGTGCTCGGCGTGAACGACCACATCCTGAAAGGCGACGAGCCCATCATCAGCAACGCGAGCTGCACCACCAACTGCGCCGCCCCGATGATCATGGGCATCCAGGAGCTGTGCGGCATCGAGGACGGGTTCATCACCACCGTTCACAGCTTCACGGGCGACCAACGGCTGCACGATGCGCCGCACAAGGACCTGCGGCGGGCGCGAGCCGCCACGGTAAGCATGGTGCCCACCACCACGGGCGCGGCGAAGGCCA
>CAZLGY010000050.1:17064-19249 GCA_964559165.1 uncultured Chryseobacterium sp. | reverse complement strand
GAAGCGCTTGATGGAGTAAATGGTGTTGGTGGGGTTGGTGATCGCCTGACGCTTGGCCGGGTCGCCCACTTTACGCTCTCCACCCTCGATGAAGGCCACCACGCTGGGGGTGGTGCGCTTGCCTTCACTGTTCGCGATCACCACGGGCTCGTTGCCCTCCATTACGGCCACGCAGCTGTTGGTGGTGCCCAGGTCGATACCAATGATCTTGCTCATGTGTCTGTTGCTTTCGTTCAGCGGTCGCGGGGCCATGGTCAACCTTCATGCCAGCGCTTTCCCACCCGTGTTCATCTGCCAGAATGAAGAAGCCCTGCCGCAGGGGCAGGGCTTCGTATGACAGAACGACAGAAATCGTGTCAGTTGCAGGTGGGGGCGTCCAGCGGATCGATGGGCGTGCAGAAATTGAGCGATTGGGTGAACTGTCCGTTCCTTAGTTCGGCCAAGGAATTGGCGTTCAGCCATTTGCCTGTTACTGTCTTGCTGTAGCGGCTGGCGAAGAGACCCACACCGCCCTCCACATTGGAATAGGTGGGCCGCTCTTCAACGATCCCTGAAATGGGCTCCTGCAGGCTCAGGAAGGTGTTGAATTCGTCATCCGCAACGGTGAAGAGGAAATCCACCCCCCGGAAGATGCGCGCTGTGACCGCTGGGTCGCTTGGAACCCGGTCCCGTACGGTCCGGTAGAACGTTTCGCCGGGCAGGATCAGATCGAGGTCTTGCGAATTGGATGAGTTGGAAACGATCCGGGTGCCCCACTCCTGTGTGAAGGAAGCGGAGGTGGTATCGTTCCCGCGCACCTCATCATAGCGGAACCGCCACGAGACCTGGAAGCGCTTGCAGTTCTTGCGGGAAATCCAATTCAGTTCATAGGTCGCATAACCTCCCCCACCCAGGGCCATGAAATTGATCCGATTGGAATTGGTGGCCGTATCCTGGTCGTTCTGACGGATACTGAAGTCGTTCGTCACCAGTGTGCGTGCACGCATTTCATTGCCCTTCACCTTCAGCCGGAGTTCGTAGGTGCTGTTCTGGTCAAGATAGACCGGCGTGGGGTTGGTACTGCCGGATATCTGTTGCTGGATGCCCTTGAAGAAGTACAATGTCTGGGCAGGACCGTAGAAGGTGCCAGGCTCGCGGTTGTTCACCGTGATGGGCTGCAGGTCGAAGGTGTTGAGCTCGTTCCCATCGTAGATCTGCACCACCTTGGCGTACTCGATGTCCTCCGCTGCGTATTCGCTGGAGTCGCGCACCTGCGCAAAGGCCAGCGCATCACCCTCGCCCAGGAACGCCTTGTTGATCTTCACGAAGTGGGTGTCCTCCCGCTGGTTGAAAAGGGCGTACACCACCGTGGTCTCCTTGTAGGGCGCGTTGATGTCAAGGTCGGTGCTGCAGCCACCCACGAGGGTGGCCGCGGTGACCATTGCGAGGAGGGTTCGGCACATGGGTCGGAAAGTTCGGGTGCGAAGATAACCGGTGCCGTGCTTCCGGATGGTGCAACCGGCGAAGGGTCGATTCCGGGTCATCACCGGTCCTGCGCAGTGCGGTGAAAGGCCGGGTCACCGGGGTTCTGAGTAGCTTCGCACGCACCATGAGCACCGGCACCCGCGACGCCAAGCGTGTCACCACCCACACGCTGCAGGAGATGAAGTCCCAAGGGATCCCCATTTCCATGCTTACCGCCTATGATTTCTCGCTGGCGAGGCTGGTGGATGCCTCCGGTGTGGATGTGATCCTGGTGGGGGATAGCGCGAGCAATGTGATGGCCGGCCACGAGACCACGCTGCCCATCACCCTGGACCAGATGATCTACCACGCCAGCAGCGTGGTGCGCGCGGTGCAGCGTTCATTGGTGGTGGTTGACCTTCCCTTCGGCACCTACCAGGGCAATTCAAAAGGGGCCCTCAACAGTGCCATCCGCATCATGAAGGAGAGCGGTGCCCACGCCGTGAAACTGGAAGGTGGGCGCGAGGTCATCGGGTCCATCGAGCGCATCCTCAGCGCAGGCATACCGGTGATGGGGCATCTTGGACTGACCCCCCAGAGCATCTACAAGTTCGGCACCTACGTGGTCCGTGCCCGTGAGGAGGCCGAGGCACAACGGCTCCGGGAAGATGCCACGTTGCTCGAGGAGGCCGGGTGCTTCGCCATCGTGCTTGAGAAGTTCACGGCAAAGGCTGCCACCGAG
>CAZLGY010000050.1:0-17054 GCA_964559165.1 uncultured Chryseobacterium sp. | reverse complement strand
GCCAGGTGCTGGTGCTGCACGATATGCTGGGCATCAACACCGAGTTCAAGCCCCGTTTCCTGCGTCGCTATGCGGACCTTCATGCGGTGATCACCGGTGCGGTCTCCGCGTATGTGGCGGACGTGAAGTCCAAGGAGTTCCCAGGTGCTGGTGAACAGTACTGACCCCCCCCCGCTGCAGGTCCTGCACCAGGCTGCCGACTGGGTCGTGGTGAACAAACCACCGGGCATGCCCGTGCAGGCCGATCCGTCCGGCTCGCACCATCTGCTCGCTGCCCTCCGTGCCCAATTGGGCCAGCCCCGCTTCGAACTGGTGAACCGGTTGGACCGCCCTGTGAGCGGTGCTGTGGTACTGGCGCATGGCACGGCGCTCTCCGCCTTGAACAGGGTGTTCCGGGAACGGGCCTTGCGCAAGGTGTACATGGCCCTCGTTGAAGGTGTGGTGGAAGGCACCGGGGAGGTGCGTCTGGTCCACCACCTGCGGCAGGATGCACGCAACCACAGGGCCCGCCAGGCATCGCCCGGAACGGGTGGTCGCGAAGCCGTGATCACGGTGCGTGCGGTCCGCAGGTTCGAGCGCTACACCTTGGTGCACGTAGAGCCGCGGGATGGGCTCTTTCATCAACTGCGCGCACAACTGGCCCTGTGGGGCCACCCGATCCGCGGTGATGTGAAATACGGTGCGCGCAGGGCGGAGCGTGACCGCAGTATTGCGCTGCACGCCTGGCAACTTGAACTTCCCGGTCCCTCCGGAGGTGAACAGGTGCGGATCGAGGCCGCCTTACCAGGCACCTCCATCTGGCATATCCTCGGAACGTGAACGGGTCATGGCTTTGATGTTCAAGGAGTGACCGTTACATTGCCCCACGAACAACACCATTGCCATGCGCATCCTGCCCTTCCTCCTTTCCATCTGCCTCGGTGCGGCCTGCTCCGCACAGGTGCTACTGTCCGACAGCCTGCTGCTGACCTACACGGCGGAGGAGCTGATGGACCTGGGTGTCGGGAACGCTACCAACGGTGTGGAGCTGCACCGCATCATCTACGCCACAGAGGACGTGTTCGGGCAACCGACCATCGCCAGCGGTGCCATCGCCTTGCCCCTTGGCGATTGCTCCTATCCGCTGGCGGCGTATATGCACGGCACGGTGCTGGAGCGGGAAGGTGTTCCCTCCCGCCAGAGCGGCGAGGCCATCGTGGGGTATTTCCTTGCCGGCACGGGGTATGTCGCAGTATTGCCTGATTACCTCGGGCTGGGCGATGGTCCGGGTCCGCACCCCTATGTGCATGCCCGGTCCGAGGCGACCGCCTCGATCGATATGTTGCGGGCGGCACGCGAGTTCTGTGCGGCGCGCAGTGTTGACCTCAACGGACAGCTCTTCCTGATCGGGTATTCCCAGGGGGGGCACGCATGCATGGCCACGCACCGCATGATCGAAGCGGAATACAGCGACGAGTTCACGGTCACCGCGAGCGCCCCCTGCAGCGGCCCCTACGATGTCAGCGGCGTACAGGCGCAGGTGATGGTGGCCACCGTGCCGTATCCCGCGCCCTATTACCTCCCCTACATCCTGTTCTCTTACGGCTACGTCTATCCCGGATTGTATGATGCTGTGGGCGATGTGATCGAGGAGCCGTGGGCGACCCTGCTGCCCCCCCTCTTCCAGGGCAACAATGGCTCCGGTGCAGTGGATGCAGTGATGCCTGAAGTGCCCAGCGTGATCCTTGTGGACAGCGTGCTGGAGGCGTTCGCCACCGATCCGGACCACTACTTCCGGGTGGCACTGCGCGACAACGATGTATACGATTGGGTGCCCCAGGCACCGGTGCGCATGGTCTACTGTGAGAGCGACAGCCACGTTTTCTACCAGAACAGCATCGTTTGCCGTGATACCATGATCGCGAACGGTGCCACGAACGTGCAGGCGGTCAGCGCTGGTGCGAACTTCGATCACGGCGACTGTGCGTTCCCTGCCTTGCTGGGATCGAAGATCTGGTTCGATTCCCAGAAACTTCCGTGCGCCCCGCAGGGCGTCGCCGAATTGGATGCGCCACGCTGGCGGGTGGTGCCCAACCCTGTACAGGACCGCGCCCGTGTATCGGTGGATGGGTATGCTGATGGTCCCCTTTCCTGGACCCTTCACCTGGCCGACGGCCGCATGGTCGCCGCCGGACAGCTTGTCCTGCAGGGTGGTTCAGCGGAGATCATCCTCCCCGGATCCGGCATGGGGCCGTGTTTCCTGCAGCTGGCCACGGAGCGGGGTGTTGAGGTGATCCGGTTGGTGCAGGAATAGGTTCCTCACGGGGAGGGCCTGCGTGCTGTTCCGGACGGACGCTACAGGGGGTCCACATCCGTGACCAGTTGCACGGACGCATGCAGCGGGTCGCTGAAGATGCGGTCGATGGTATCGCTGATGAAGGACTTCTCCTCTGCGTGGGAACTGCGGCGCACCTTGATCATGAGCTTGCGCAGGTGGCGGTCGCGGATGCGGGATACCACCGGCACATCGGGCCCCAGCACCCGCTCACCCAGACCTTCACGAAGGGCCACGGCCAGCACGGCGGCGGTGGCGATCACGCGCTCTTCCGACCGATGTTTGAGCGTGAGTTCGATGAGCCGGGTGAAGGGTGGGTATCCATGCGCCCTGCGATGCTCCAGTTCGCGCCGGTACATGCCATCCACGTCATGCTCCACCACGAACTGCAGTATGGGATGGTCCACTTCCATGGCCTGGATGAGCACCTGGCCCGCCTCCTTGCGGCGACCTGCGCGGCCGGCCACCTGTGCCATCAATTGGAAGGCCCGTTCGTGCGCCCGGATGTCCGGAAAGCGCAGGAGCTTGTCCGCGCTGATGATGCCCACCAGGCTCACGTGATCGAAGTCCAGTCCCTTGGTGACCATCTGGGTGCCCACCAGGATATCGATGCCTCCTTCACCGAAGCTGGTGAGCAGCCGGTCCATGGCGTGTTTTCCGCGCATTGTGTCCTGGTCCATGCGCCCGACGCGAGCGTCCGGGAATAGCAGCGCCAGCTCCTCCTCGATCTTCTCCGTGCCGAAACCCAGCATGCGGAGGCGGTTGCTTCCGCAGGATCCGCAGTGCAGGGGTGGTGGGTAATGGCGTCCGCAGTAGTGGCAACGCAGCTGGTGGTCCTGTTTGTGGTAGGTGAGGCTGACATCGCATTGGTCGCACTCGGGCACCCACGAGCAGGTCTCGCACTGCCATACAGGCACATAACCGCGCCGGTTCTGGAACAGGATCACCTGCTCCCTGCGGTCAAGGGCGCGTTGGATCCGCTCTATCAGGGTGACGCTGAAGTGGCCGCGCATGAGTTTGCGCTTGTAGGCATCGCGCAGGTCGATGCGCTGGATGCCTGGCAGGGCCACGTCACCGAAGCGGGTGAGCAGGTCCACGTGGCCGAATTTGCCGCTGCGCGCATTGTGCATGCTTTCCATGGACGGCGTTGCCGAGCCAAGGAGCGTGTGCGCACCGTGGATGGACGCCAGCACGATGGCCATGTCGCGCGCGTTGTAACGCGGTGCGGGGTCCTGCTGCTTGTAGCTGGGGTCGTGTTCCTCATCCACCACGATGAGCCCCAGCTTGCGGAAGGGCAGGAGGATGGCGCTTCGTGCCCCAACGATGATGGGAGGGGGATGCGGGCCCTGGGCCATCTCCATCCATGCCCGCGCCCGTTCGCTGTGGGACATGCGTGAGTGGGCCACTGTCACCCGGTCGCCGAAGCGTTCGCGCAGGCGTGCGATGATCTGGGTGGTGAGCGCGATCTCCGGCAGCAGGTAGAGGGCCTGTTCGCCCCGGTCAAGGGCTTCCTGGATGAGCGTGATGTAGAGCTCCGTTTTGCCCGATGCGGTAACCCCGCGCAGCAGTGTCACGGGTTTCGCGGTGAACGCCGTCCTCACTTCGAGCAGCGCCTGTTGTTGGGCGTTGCTGAGGTTGGGGGTGGCCCTGCGTGTGTCCTGTGGTGGGGGGGTGCCGGCCTCGCGCTGCACCACACGGAAGAGACCTTTTTCCACCAGGCTGTTGAGCACCGCTGCGTTGACCCCGGCCGCACGAAGCAGTGCAGCACGTTCCACCTCACGAGGATGGTCGCTCAGGCAGCGGCTCAGTTCCACATGGCGCATCAGCAGTTGCAGCTGCTTTGGAGCGCGTCCCAACGCATCGAACCAGCGGTGCAGCGCTTCCTCTGTCCGTGCATCGGGCTGCAGCTCCACATAATGCGCCATGCGCGGTTTCCAGTCGTTGCCCAGCCGTTCCTCCAAGCGCAGTACACCCTGGTCCATCAGCCGTTTCACAAGCGGCATCGGGTCCTTTGTGCCGAGCAGGTCTCCGGCTTCCTGCAAGGTGATCACCGTGCGATGGAGCAGTGCTTCCACCACCAGGCCGCCGCGGCCATACGCGGCAAGGTCCTCGGAGGGTGCCCCCGCCAGCACCAGGCGGGTCTCGCTGCTCAGGGAAAGTTGTGCGGGCAGGGCAGCGATCATCACCTCGCCAAGGTGGCAGATGTAGTGTTCGCTGATGCGCTCCCATAAGATGAACTGCTCCTCCGTCACCACCGGTGCCTGGTCCAGCAGGCCAAGGGCCGGACGCGGTCGGTGGTGGGGCGGCGGGTGTTGGTGCACCCGGCGCACCAGTGCACCGTACAACTTCCTGCCCCGCCCGAACGGAACGGATACCCGCATGCCCGCCGAAACGGCAGGCAGGTCTTCGCCCCAGCCGTAGGTGTAGGTGCCCGGAATGGCGAGCGGGAGGATGACGTCGATGAAGCACTGCACGATGCAAAGGTGCGGCACCGGTCGGGAGCGCCGTTGGCTGTCCACCTTCCACCGTTCCTCAAGCACGCATGGCCCGGGCGCCGGTATGCGGTGTTCCTTCGTCTGAACGACATGGCCAGCCCCCTTCACATCTCCCGCGCAAGGATCGGCGTTGATGAGGCGTCCCAGGACGATGGCCTCATCGTCGCCTTGAAGCAGACCCCGTTGTGGAACGCGTTCTACAAACGGATGCGGCGCACCACCCGGTTCCCCCGCAATTACCGCAAGGACCTGAACTGGTGAACGCGCCATCCTGAGGATGGTGCCCCCGTGGGACCGGTCCTGTCCGAGCTGCACGTTCTTCCACACACGCCTGTTGGCCGGTGGGTGTTGATCGCCCCGCTGTGCTGTGGAATGCCCCCCTACATTGGGCCCTGCACCCTTCGCACCGACATGAACATCTCCCGCTCCGGCACCGCCGTGGTCATCCTCGGCATCCTCTTCTTCCTGTTCGGGTTCATCACCTGGATCAACGGTCCGCTCATCAGCTACCTGAAGATCGTGTGCCAGTTGGAAGCCGGTGCCGAGCCGTTCTATGTCACGTTCGCGTTCTACATCGCGTATTTCGTTACGGCCCTGCCCATGGCCGCCGTGTTGGAACGCACCGGCATGAAGACAGGCATGATGGTGGGGCTGCTCATCATGGCCGTGGGTGCCCTGCTGTTCATTCCGGCAGCAGAACACCGCTCGTATCCGTTGTTCCTGGCCGGCCTGTTCCTGATCGGTTCGGGCCTTTCGCTCCTGCAGACGGCGAGCAATCCCTACATCACCATCGTGGGTCCCCTGGAGAGCGCTGCGGTACGCATCAGCATCATGGGTATCTGCAACAAGCTCGCCGGCGTGCTGGCGCCAGTGGTCATCGGGGCGGTGCTGCTGGGCGATGCCGATACGCTAGCCCAGGGCCTCAAGGGCCTGACCCCTGCGGAACTGGATGAGCGGCTTGGTGCTATCGCCGCACGTATCATTCAACCCTACCTATGGATGGCCGGGGCGTTGGTGGTGCTTGCCTTCGGCATCCGCTGGTCCCCCCTGCCAGAGATCGCGGCGGCGGTGGAGCGGCAGGCGGATGGAGGACAGCGGAGCGTGCTTGCTGCCCCGAACCTCGTTCTGGGGGTGGTGGCCCTGTTCCTGTATGTGGGTGTTGAGGTCATGGCAGGCGATACCATCGGCAGCTATGGCGAGGCTCAGGGCATGTCGTTGCAGGAGGCCAAGCACCTGACCAGCTATACCTTGGCAGGGATGGTCCTGGGCTATCTGGTGGGGATCCTCACCATCCCGCGCTACGTCGACCAGACCACGGCACTGAAGGCCTCCGCGTTCCTTGGTGGAGCGCTCACACTGGCCGTGCTCCTGACCAGTGGTCCCACTTCGGTCTACCTGGTCGCGGCGCTGGGGCTCGCCAACGCGCTCGTGTGGCCGGCGATCTGGCCATTGGCGCTGCAGGGGGTGGGTGGGAATACCCAGAAGGCCAGTGCGTTGCTGATCATGGCCATTGCAGGGGGGGCGGTGCTGCCACTGCTGTATGGTGAACTCGCCGCCATGGAGGGCATCGGCCCCCGGGCGGCATACGTGTTAATGCTTCCCGCTTACGCGTTCATCGCCTGGTATGCCCACGCAGGCGCTTCATGGCGCTCGTGGGGACGGGGGTAGTCGGGGAGCAACACCGTGTTGATAACTGGGTCCAGAGGTACGCATCCTACTTGCACCCGGAATGCTACCTTCGCCAGAGAACTTCTGCTAAAGCAACAGCCATGGCCTCATCCATCCAGTTGCGACCTGCCCTCATGCTGGGTACGGTCCTTTTGCTCGCCGCCTGCGGTGGCGCGGACACTTCCACGCAGGATGCGGTGGCCGATACCACACAGGTCGCGGAGGATGCCGATGCAACGCGCATCCTTCAGCTTGGCGGTCGCAATTTCAGTGTTCCCTCCCCGGTGCAGGCTGCATTTGCCATCCGGAGCGCAGGTCTGAAGTATAACAGCGCACTGCTGGCGGATGGCTCCAGGTCCGGCGCCATGACCGATCGGTCCAAGCGTTCCCTGCTCCTCGGAATGCTGGGTGCTGACATGGCGTATGTGACGGTGCATGGCGATGGACAGAAGGCATTGGCAACCCTCCAGACCATTGAGCGCATCGCTGCGGAGCTGGAGTTGTCGAACGCGTTCGACCGCGCCTTGGTCGAGCGCTTCAAGGCGAACCTTGGCAGTGAGGACAGCCTGCTGCGCTTCGGCGGTGCCGCGTTCAGGGCTGCCGATGAGTACCTGCAGGAGAACGACCGCATGGACATCAGCGCGCATGTGCTGGCCGGCGGCTGGCTGGAGTCCATGCATCTTACGCTTTCGGACCCCGCAGCGGCGAATAACAAGGCGCTCATGAGCAGGGTCGGTGAACAGCGTCGTTCGCTCGAGGACCTCATCACCCTCATCGGTTCCCTGCCGGATGAAGGCCAGAACGTAGACCTGCTCACGGGGTTGAAGGACCTGCAGGTCATCTTCGCCGACATCACCAGCACGTACACATACGAGGCCCCCGTCACCGAGGCGTCCAAGCGCACAACCTACATCAACAGCAAGAGCGAGGTGGTCATCACCCCGGAGCAATACACGCGTATCGCAACCCGGGTGAAGGAGCTTCGTTCCAAGATCCTTGCCTGAGCATGCGCAGCCACATCCTTTCCACCATCCTGCTTGCAGCATCGTCCCTGACCTTGAATGCGCAGGGCCTGTGTCCCACCATCGCCGACCGCTGCGAGAAGCACATCACCAGCCAGTACATCCCGGATGGGCAGTTCTATCGGGCACTGCTCCAGGGCGATGAGGTCGCCGAGTTCGGCATGACCCTGTTCGGAGGTGCCACCTACCGCCTTGCCGCCTGCAGCGGCGACAGCGATGGAGCCCTCCTCTTCTCCGTTTACGACCGTGATCGGAACCTGCTCTTCACCAACAAGGAGCACAGTGCTGCGCCCTATTGGGACCTGGTGGTGGCCAATACGCTGGAAGCCACCGTGGAGGCATACCTCGACCCCTCCCGCGCGGGCAGCGGATGCGCCGTGCTGCTGGCGGGGTTCAAGAAGTGACCGGTCATAACGCAACCTTTGGGCGCCCCTCACGTAAAGAGGGGCGCTTTCTTTTTCCGCATTGGGAAGGAAGGGTGCAGGATGAGCGAGAAGATACTCAAGGCTTTACTCCAGCTCTTTGCCATCATCGCCAAGGGCGATCCGGTGGGGGAGGGTGTGCGGCCTGAGAACGCCCTGCCACTGGAGCGCTTCCTCCGTAAACAGTTCAGCCCGGAGGTGGCCATGGCACACATGGCGCGCTACCAGGCGTTCGTTCAGGCGTTCCACGCCAGCGGAGGGTCGAGCACCAGAAGCCGCAAGCGGACCTCCCTGAACTCCGTCAAGGTCCTCAAGATCTGCACCCAGGTCAACGCAGAACTGAACCAGCGTCAGAAGTTCGTTGTGCTGGTGCACCTGCTGGAGTTCATCGCGGCCAACGGTGAGGTCACCGAGCAGGAGGATGAGTTCGTGAGCATCGTGGCGGACACCTTCAACATCGGTCACGACGAGTTCCGGCGCTGTCGCACGTTCGTTGATGCGCGTACGAATGAGCGCGAGGATGCCGAGCACCTCCTGTACATCGATGCGGCTGTGAAGCCCCCGCTGCAGCACGCACGGCACCTGCACGCACATGCCATGGATGGCGCCATCCGTGTGCTCCACGTGCCTTCGGTGAACCTCTATGTGATGCGTTACAACGGTTCCGCCGAGGTGCTGTTGAACGGTCAGCGGATAGCACCGGGCAGCCATTATGTACTGAGCAATGGGAGCAGCTTGCGCCCACCTGCAGGCGTTCCCATCTACTACAGTGACATCCTGGGGGCGTTCATGGCCAGGAGGGACCGCCCTGGTATCGTGTTCAAGGCCGCGCACATCGAGTACACCTTCCCCAACGGGCGCACCGGTCTCCATGAATTGAGCGTGGCCGAGTCAGCCGGCAAGCTCATCGGTATCATGGGGGGCAGCGGCAGTGGCAAGAGCACCCTGCTCAACGTGCTCAACGGCAACCTCAAGCCAAGCAGGGGCCGTGTGACCATCAACGGCATCGATGTACACGCCGAGCGCGACCGTATCCGCGGTGTCATTGGCCATGTGAGCCAGGACGACCTGCTGATCGAGGAGCTGACGGTGTACCAGAACCTCTATTACAACGCCAAGCTCTCCTTCGGCGACCTCACCGATGAACAGGTCGCCGATCGTGTCCTGCGCACGCTCCAGAGCCTGGGGCTGTATGAGACCAAGGACCTGAAGGTCGGAAGCCCACTCGACAAGACCATCAGCGGAGGCCAGCGAAAGCGCCTGAACATCGCGCTGGAGCTGATCCGTGAGCCAAGTGTGCTGTTCGTTGATGAGCCCACCAGCGGACTCAGTTCAAGGGACAGCGAGAACATCATGGACCTGCTGAAGGAGCTCGCGCTTAAAGGCAGGCTCGTGTTCGTTGTGATCCACCAGCCGAGTTCGGACATCTTCAAGCTGTTCGACCGCCTGCTGCTCATGGACCAGGAAGGCCATCCGGTCTATTATGGTGACCCGGTGGACGCGGTGGTGTTCTTCAAGCGCGTGACCGGTCAGGTGAACAGCGAGGTGGGACAGTGCGGGGCCTGCGGCAACGTGAACCCGGAGCAGATCTTCACCATCCTGGAGGCGAAGATCGTTGACGAATACGGCAATGAGACCGACCAGCGTCGCATTGGCCCCGAGGCGTGGAACGAGGTGTTCAAGGCGCGCTCCGCAGGCGCCGTCAGGGAGGTGCCCGAGGAACACAGCGTGCCACGGTCGACCTTTGCCATCCCCGACAAATTCAAACAGTTCTCGGTCTACTTCCGGCGCGACCTGTTGAGCAAGCTGGCCAACCGGCAATATGTGCTCATCAACCTGCTGGAGGCGCCTGTACTGGCGTTCGTGATGGCCTTTTTCCTGAAGTTCTACCGCACCGGTCATGGTACGGCCGACAGCTACATCTTCAGGGAGAACGACAACCTGCCCCAGTACCTGTTCATTGCTGTCATCGTAGCCCTGTTCCTGGGGCTTACCGTCAGCGCCGAGGAGATCATCCGCGACCGCGCCATCAGGCAGCGCGAGAAGTTCCTCGACCTCAGCAGGGCCAGCTACCTCCTCAGCAAGATCGCCATCCTCTTCATCATTTCAGCCGTCCAGACCCTGCTCTTCGTACTGGTGGGCAATGCCATCCTTGACATCCACGGACTCTTTGTGGAACATTGGCTCCTGCTGTTCAGCACTGCAGCCATGGCCAACGTCCTTGGACTGAACGTGAGCGCAAGCTTCAACAGTGCCAAGGTGATCTACATCATGATCCCCGTGCTCATCATCCCGCAGTTGCTCTTCAGTGGGGTCATCGTCAAGTTCGACAAGCTCCATCCCTGGTTCGCCTCGGAGAACAGCGTTCCATGGATCGGCAACATCATGGCGTCACGGTGGGCCTATGAAGGCCTTGCGGTGACACAGTTCAAGGAGAACAACTACGAAGCGTTGGTCTACGACCATGACCAGCGCATGAAACAGGCCAACTGGCGCAAGGACCTGTGGGTGCGTGAACTGCGCAATTCGCTTTCGGAGGTGCGTTCGGCGCTGGCGGACCGATCCGTTGCGGATGTACCGTATCACCTGGCATTGGTGCAGGGAGAGCTGCGGCGTGAACTGGCACGGCTGCGGGGCGTCTCATGTCCGGCCGTGGACCTGTTGGTGCCCGGTTCTGTGAACGAACAGGTGTTGCAGGACGTGGAGGACTGCCTGGACCTGTTGGTGAACCACTATCGCGCGACCTATCGCAAGGCAGAGCGTGAGAAGGATGCGTTCATTGCCCGGCTCACGGCCACGGAGGAGGGGCGTGCGAACTATTTCGCCCTGCTCGACACCTATCGCAATGAGAGCCTGGCCGATATCGTCACCAACAGGAACGATGTGAATGTGATCGTGGCATCCGAAGGCCGGCTGGTGCAGAAGATCGACCCCATCTATCGGACACCTGAGAAAGGGGGGCTCCTGGATGCGCATTTCTATGCGCCCGGAAAGTGGTTCATGGGCACGCTCATTCCCACCATCTGGGCGAACATGCTGGTGCTGTGGACCATGTCAACGCTCCTCGCGTTGGCGCTCTACGGTGATCTGTTCCCCCGTCTGATGCGGCTCATGCCCGGGCGGGGAACACGTTGACGAGGCTTCGATGCCGGTCTTACCCGGCGGCGTTCCACGGGCGTTCAACCGCGGTCACCCGGTCCCTCCACCTGGATCATCTTGAAGGGAACATTGATGATGCCCGCATAGTCCTCCCCGGCCTCCAGCATGTCCTCGTCATCCTGCTCGTAGTGCCACAGCACGGCCACATCGTTGCCTGCGGCCCGCAGTCCCTCCAATTTCTTGAAGAGGTCAAGGATGCACTTCGATGAGCTCGTGTTGAAATACTCCAACTGTACGTGGAGCGCAGTGCGTGCCTGTGGTGAACGACCGTAACGGTCAACCCAGTCGATCAACGGTTTGAAGAACTCGATGGAGTTCTCCGGGATGGCTCGTCCGCGGATCTCCAATCGACCGGTGTCCTCATCAAAGTTCACGTGCGGGGTCTTGGTCGTCCCCTCCAGGGTCATGGATGGCATGGTCGCTTCTACTATGTGTTCACGTTCACGTTGAGGCTGAAGAAGGTGTTGCCCTCGTTGTAAGGTACGAACCCGTACTCCAGCTCCACCCCGCTCTTCCGCGCAATATCAAGGATGCCCAGTCCGCCCCCGCCCTTGTCCGAATAGGAACCGTTGTTCAAGGTCTCCCTGTACAGATCACGGAGCGACTCAGCGGTAAGGGTGTTGATCCTGTCGATGTACGACCTCAGCTGCTCCACGTCCTCCGCGGCCATGAAATTGCCGGTCAGGATGGAATACCCCCGTTCGGTGTGGGCGATCATCACCATGCCGTTGAGCGCTCCCTGCTCCCCATCGACAGGCGCTGGTGCGTGCACCAGCGTTTGGTGGTGGTATTGGTTCTGCAGGCATTCCATCACCACATTGAACACGCGTTTGCGTGCCTTGGGGTCGGCCTCAATGAGTTCCATCTTCCGCTCCACAGCACCCAGCAGTGCTGTGATGAGATCAGGCGTAAGCATCCCTTTGAAGGAGATCAGTACACGCTGCTGCTCCAGTGAATCGTACAGTTCGTGGATGCGGTCAAGCATGATACGCCGATGTGGCACGCAGGCATGCAAAGCTGGCCACGGGTCGACCAAGGTACGGGTTCCGAGCCGCCAGTATTTATCCACGATGTTGTCAACCACAGGCCTTGCATTGCTAGCTTCGCGGGCCTTTGTCAGGAACGGCCGATGGATTGGTATCGGGATTGGTTCGGCACGCGTTACTATGCGCTGCTCTATGGTCACCGCGACCGGTCGGATGCGGAGGGCTGGGTGCGTGCCATCATGGACCGTTGGAAACCCCGGGCGGGCGACCGTCTTCTTGATATGGCCTGTGGCCGCGGAAGGCACGCGCTGCATTTCGCCCAGGCAGGAATGCACGTGACAGGTGTCGATATTTCGGAGCAGAGCCTTGCCGAAGCTCGCCTTGCGGTGCCGTCCGCCGAGTTCGTGGTGCACGATATCCGGGAACCGTGGCGGGGCGCTCCCTTTCCTTTCGTGACGTGTCTGTTCACAAGCCTCGGATACACCCCGGACCCGGCCGACGACCAGCGGATACTGAACGCGGTGGCCGACAACCTGCAGCCGGGAGGCCGGTTCGTTCTGGATGTGATGAACACCGCCCGTGTGCTTGAAGGCCTTGTGCCGACGGAGGACATGGAGCTTGATGGCGTGGGGTTCAAGGTGGAACGCTGGTTCGGGAACGGGGTCATCCACAAGCGTATAACGGTGCGTGATGAAGGCCAGGAACGTATCTACGAAGAGCGCGTTCGTGCCTTGTGGCCCGAGGAACTTACAGCGATGGTGACCAAGGCCGGACTGGTGGTCGAGGACACCACCGATGGCCCTGCGTTCGCGCCATTCCACCCGCAGCGTTCCCAGCGCTTCGTGCTGTGGGCCCGAAAGAACCTTACCGCATGACGACAGCACTTCTGGCGTTCTTTCTTGTGCCGCTGCTCGCTGGAGCTTCAGTCCGTGTGTTCAGTCCCCAGGCCGAGGGATTGCGCCTGCTGCTGAGCTTCAGTGGTTCGTTCCTGGTGGGGGTGGCTTTCCTGCACCTGTTGCCTGAACTCTATGGCGCGGTGGGTTCTTCGGTGGGCCTTTGGATCCTCGGAGGGTTCCTGCTCCAGGTGGTGCTGGAGCACTTCAGCATGGGCATCGAACACGGCCATATGCATGCGCCCCCGCCGGGTGGCCTGCCCGCCCTTACCCTGTTCAGCCTCAGCCTCCACTCCTTCGCCGAGGGGATCCCGTTCGCTGATCCCATGGTGGCAGGGGATGTCCATTTCCTGGCCGGCGTCTTGATGCACAAGATCCCCATGGCCATAGCGCTCATCACGGTCCTGCAACGCGCAGGTCTGGGGCACCGCAGGACATGGGCCGCGATGGTGTTGTTCGCATCCGCAGCGCCATTGGGGATCCTCTTCGGCGACTCCATCGGACGTGCGCTTGATCCCGCGCTTCTCCTCCACATGCTGGGGCTCGCCATTGGCATGCTGATGCACATCGGCACCACCATCATCTTTGAAAGCGCACCCGGACACCGGTTCCACGTGTGGCGGTTCGCCGCCGTACTGCTCGGAGCCCTGCTGTCCATCTTCTCCATGCATGGTTGAACCGCGGTCGCTCTGCTGTTGATAAGTGAAACCATGGATGACGCAACTCCGTAGAACGGGGTGCGTCTACACCATGGGAACCAAGGAAAAGATGGTTGCGGAAGCCCGCCTGTTCGTGCGTCTGGGAGTGCTCTCCTTCGTGGGGTTCGTGTTCTATTATGCCCACTTGTTCTTCGGCCTGCTGGAGAACGTGGTGCTCTTCAAGACCCTGGCCATCACCTTCCTGCTGGCCACCATTCCATTACCCATCATCGCGGTGAACAACAAGCGGTTGTTCCCGGAATTGTCGCGCAGCGGAAAGCACGTTCTCACCTTCGCCACCGCACTGCTGCTCTTCCATCATTTCCTCATGACCTTCATCTTCGTCCTCTTCCTCAAGGGGGAGGCGGTTTTCTGATCCTTTCCGCCTGGCTGGATGAACACAGTTGAGTGCCCCGGTGTTCCAAAGGAAAAGGGCCATGTTCAACCTGTTCAAAAAGAAGGACCCGCGGGAGCAGGTGATGAAGAAGTACCGCGATCTGTTGGAGGAGGCACACCGCCTGAGCACCACGGACCGGCGTGCCAGCGACCTGAAACGCGCTGAGGCTGAAGCACTGCTGGACCGTTTTGAAAAAGATCAGCAGCAGGGTTGATACAATAATTGGATCCGACCTTCCGTTGAGACCGTTGCGGGGTCGACCGACCGAAGATATACCTGATAGGGGCGTTGTCCCAGTTGCGCAGAACGCTCCGTCCGGCCCGTAAGCCGGAAGATCAGGAACCAAGGAAGCCCGCCCCGTAAGGCGGGCTTCCACGTTCCGGACCGGCCCCGACCTGGGTTGCCGTCAGTGTTCTTCCATCAGCCCCGGTCGTAGCCTCGGCCGTTCAGCCTTGGCCACCGATCAACACGCGCTGAACGTGCCTGCTCTCGGACACGAGCGTCACCTCCACGATATAGATCCCCTTCGGGAACGGGGCCACATCAATGGTCCGCTCCATCGCACCGACCCGTGACAGCGAGACCAGCCTTCCCTGGATGTCCCTGACCGTGACCAAGGCCACGGGCTCCGTCAGGCTGCGTACCACCAGCTGTTCGCCGGCGGCCACCACCTGAACTTGTGCATGGTTGTTGTCGGGTATGGCGAGCAGCGGGTCAATGCAGGAGCGATAGAGCCTGATATCGATGGATGAGGGAAGCAGGTTTGAAACCACGCGGGTCGGGGTCTCCTGGCCGGGGCCTGCCCACAATCCAAATTCGAGCGTGCCCTGGGAGGGTCCCCCGTCGTAACCGCAGAACATGGTGTAGGAGCCGGGAGCGATGCAGACACTGTCGGCATCGAACTGCTGGTCGGCGGTTACTTCGAACGTGCCACTGGCGATGATCTGGCCATTTTGAAGGATCCCCCAATTGAAGGTGCCGAAGGCGGGAGTCCCCGACCCGTTCCGGATGAACGGTTGCACGGTAACACAGGGGGGTGGGGGGCACGGGTCGATGAGGCGATCCCAGGTGCAGGCCTGCTCAGCGCCGAACCCTGTGAGTAGCAGAAGCCTTCCGGAGAATGTGCCAGCGGGCGGTGTCACCCCGTCAACCAAACGGAGGATGTGCACGCTGGTCTCGGCCGGCAAACCGAACAGTTCCACCTCGCTCACGGCCAATGGTTCGCCCGCCTCGTTGAAGAGGATGAAATTCGGGTAGGGGAACAACTCCGATGTCGGGTTCCTGACCGTGAGCACGAACGCCGTATCCGCCAAGGCATGCCAGTAGATCGGACCCAGCTCCAGGTCCGCACACACGCCTCCGGAACCAACCACGAACTGGTGTTCCTCAGCGGGCGCGAAGTCGCCCACGAAGTCGCCCTCCACAACGATGGTGTAGGTCCCGGATTCCAAGGTCCCTAATTCGAGCGTTTCGGAATGTGGGACGATCACGGTGGCACCGCCATTGTCAGATACATCGATGCTGATGTTCACGGTGGAACCATTGACCACTGCATCCACGCTGTTGACGGTGACGCCGGTCCCGGCCAGAGCCCCGCTGAGGCGCACGACCACCGGATCCAGCTCCGTCGGTGTTCCGGGTTGAACGGCGATCGCATCGATGTAGAAATAGGTCTGTGCGTGGCCGATGCTGCACAGAAGTGTGAGGATGATCGGCAATAGTGTTCTCATGGCTCGGTGGAAGTATCCTGTGGATGGGTTCTGGATGCTGTGGGGACGCTCCGACAAGCGAGCGTCAACTTTTCATGTTGTCGAATTGCAGCGGCAGCTCGAAGTCCTGTTCCCGACAAAGGGCCATCACCGCCTGCAGGTCGTCGATCTTCTTGCCGCTTACGCGTATCATATCGTCCATGATCTGGGGCTGGACCTTCAGGCCGCTTTCCTTGATGGACTTCACGATCTTTTTGGCCGTTTCCCGCTCGATCCCCTGCTTTACCTTGATGATGCGGTAGAGAGACTTGCCGCTGGGCACCGGTTCTTCGCTGAGGTCGTAACTGCGTACATCCACCTTCTGCTTGCCGGAACGTTCGAGCAGCACGTCCAACACGGCGTCCAGCTTCATATGCTCATCGGTGCTGAGGCGTATGGTGAGCGCTTTCCGGTCCAGCTCGATCGTCGTGTTGGTGCCGCGCAGGTCGTATCGTGTATCGATCTCGCGTTTCACCACGTTGATGGCGTTGTCGAGCATCTGCAGGTCCACCTTCGAAAGGATGTCAAGGCTGGGCATGGTAGCGATATGGTCTACACAAAGATGCGATCCCCGGCGGGACCCTGATCTCTTTCCATGGAAACAATTGGCATTCCGAGAGTGGTACATTGTCAGGATGGCAGGTACGCACCATCGGCACGGTTCATGCGTTGTAGCAAGTACTATGGAACGAGAAACGATCGTACATCTAACGGTCCTTGTGGACGCTTCCCCGGAAGTGGTGTGGAGGGCCCTTGTGGATCCGCAGTTGGCTCGGCTGTACAGGGCTGGCCAGCAACCTGTCACGACCTGGGGGCGCAACGCGTCCTTGGAATGGTGGGAGTATGCGGAAGGTCAGGAGCGCTTGTGTGCCAAGGGTATGGTCATGGCATTCCATCCCGGTGTCCGGTTGCGGTATACCCATCTGGACGTTGGCGGTGACCTCCCGGACGAGCCGTCCAGCTACACCACGGTGGATATCAGCCTGGAAGAACAGCGTGATGGCCGCACCAAATTGATGTTGTGGCAGGGCGATTTCGCAGGGTTGCCCCATGATGTGCGGCGCACCCGCGAAGCAGGCCGGACCTGGGTGGAGGCGTTGGTTGGGCTCAAGCGGACAGCCGAGGAGCAGCAGGGATCGATGGCGGCGTGACCCATCCACTGCATTCTACCGACCTTGCGCCGCCCGATCGCACCAGCGCATCCGGCCCACGCCATGAAGATGCGCATCAACAAGCTGCTCGACCGGGCCCT
>CAZLGY010000049.1:0-19263 GCA_964559165.1 uncultured Chryseobacterium sp. | reverse complement strand
GCCGCTTGAACGGCCGTGGCACTTTACGCCGTGAACGCTGCGGGGGCGGCCCGATTTGACACCGCCGCAGTGGATCGGGGAACCGATCAGAGGTTGAACGTGAGGCCGATGCCCAGTGTCTGCTTGAATTGGGTGGCAGGTGACAGCACCGTCTCGTCCGCATCGTTCACACGCGGAAGCTTGACGTCATGGTCGTAGATGAGCAGGGTATTGAGCGTTGCGGCGAACCAATCGTTCACCTTGAAGGTCCACAGGGTTTCCCAGGTAACGTCGATGTTCTGGGGCTCACGGAAGTAGTTGCTGAAGAGGTCGCCCCGGGTGAGGAACGAGATGTTCTCGGCAAGCTCGGCCTGGTATTGGGCGCGGATGTAGCCACCCAGTTCCAGTTCGGTGGTGTTGCCGTTCTTCACGCCAAAGACCCGCAGCTCCGGGTCGGTGCTGCCGCCCCAGAGGAGCTCGTCAGTGACGATCACGAGGCGGGTAGTGACCGGTGAAATGAAGGCGGTGAACTTATCGTTGGGCCTGTAGTCAACACCAAGGCCAAGCAAGGCATACCCCGGGGCGAGCAGGTTGGAGATTCGCGTGCCCTTTTCATTGAAGCCTTCGGTGAACTGGGTCTTGAACTGGAAGACGCCCGCGAGGTACCAGGCCTTGTGTAGCGAGTATCCGTACTTGCTGTTCAACTCGATACGGTCATCGGTCTTCTGTGGGTCGGTGCCGTTGTGGGTGTGCTGGCCACCGAAGGCCAGGATAAGGCTGTTGTCCCACGCGCGACGACCTTTCTTCCAATTGGAAGTTCCGTTGAACATGCCGATACCGCTCACCGAGCTGAAGCCACCAGCCGCCCAGTTGGTCAGGTTCACCTGGGTCATGTTAATGGTGAAGACACCCTTGCTGACCCACTTGCCGTCAAGCGAATCGCTCGTGTGCCTTGCGGTTGCGATGGCAGCGGCCGACTCCCTTGACTTGGCGTCGATATCGTTCTGCGCCCGCGAAGGCGCCGAGATACCCGCGAAGGTGGTGACGATCAACAATTGTCCCAGCATTCTTAGGTGTGGCGAGGTGGTCATGGGTTGCCTCCGGGTAAGGTCGTATGGATGTTCAAGGGGCCGTTCCAAGTTGGACGGCCCCTGTGTGGGCATTGCCGGATTCGAACCAGCGACCCCTACCTTGTCGAGGTAGTGCTCTGAACCAGCTGAGCTAAATGCCCTTGTTCAATGATGCGGCGACAAATGTAGCGGTCCACCTGCACACTTCATTGAACATGCTGCAAAGCGGACCATGCAAGGCCGGTCCCCAACCCCTGTGCGTCGCCCACACCAGCTCTGCAGGAGAGCACCGTCGTGCTCACTCGTGGTCGCGCCCGTAGCCTTTACGGTTGGCCTTCCACAGTTCCTCCTCGGCTTTCATCACCGCGCGAAGGCTGTCGCTGACCTCTTTCTGCTCCATCCGGTCCAGGTCGGGCTGACCGGCGTTCACCCATGCCGAGTACCAGATACTGCCAACGGCGGCAATGCTGGCGTTCATTCGCTCCTCCACCATGCCCTGCATGGCATCCTCATAAGCCCTGGCGAATTCGCGTGAATATACCCGCATGCCTCCCCTGCCCCGGTCCTCGAACGTGAATTTGCGGTCCTCCGGGTAGGTGCTGCTGAGCCGCTTCTCGATGCTGAGCACCGAATCGACCAAGGCGTGGCTCGCCTCCACGGCCTCCCACGCGAACTCCAGGGGACGGTCGATGTAGGTGGCGCGGCCCACCCAGTGGTCATAATCCTCAGCGGACAGTTCCACGATACGCGATTCCCAGAACGCGTGGATGCCATGCTGCCCGGTAAGCTGGCCGTTGTAGTTCTCCGTGGTGTGCAACGGCACGTGTGCATCCCCGATGTAATGCCCGATATCTGCGGCGTTGCTCAGGATGCGGTCCAGGTCGCCCCGCTGGAAAGCCCTGATCAGGCGGGCGTACATCACCTGGATGTGCCAGGGAACAATGCCATATGCCTGCAGGGTGTCCTCGCTGTAACGTACCACCGCATCCTCCCACCGCCGTGGCATCACATCACTGATCCTCTGGCCGGGCGCCACGTAATGGTCCAGGTCGATGTAGTGGCGCTGCGCCTCACCCTCCACCGCATAGCGACGGCGGTCCGGGTCCACCGCGTGATCGCTGATGAAGTCGATATGGCGCTTGAAGAAGGGGAACATCTCCGGTGGCAGGGTGAAAGCGGCCATCCGGTTGATGCGCTTATGACCGTAGAAGCCCCACGCCCGGACAGGTTCCACCGTGCGCCCGGGAAGGCATAGCAGCAGCAGCAGGAACCCGGCGAGCAGTATGGCGGTCCGCTTGATCATGGACGTTCCATGCGCACCAGCTCACCGTTTTCCAGGATCGGGATCACCTGGCTCTGGTCCGGCGTCAGGCAATACTTGACATCGGGCAGCAACTTCAACTGCTCGATGCGGCGCCGCCGGGGAGCGGCTTTCAGGATACCCATGAAATTCTCCCGTGCAGCCATGTACATGTACTTCGCCGCAATGGACGAATCCTCCTCCACCCCGAATTTGCCTGAATCGAGGAGCCGCTCCATCACCGCACCTGCGAAGACGCTGTCCTCCAGGTTGAATTTGTCCTTCCATCCTGAACACAGGAGCAGGATGTTGTCATCCTGCTGCACGAGCCATTCGCTCAATGCTGTGAGGTTGAGGAAGGAACCGATGACCAGCTGCCTCGCATCCCGGGCCAGCTGAATGGCCTTGGTGCCATTGGTGGTGGTCATCACGATGGTCTTTCCGCGCAGGTCCTCGCCCACGTAGGCGAGCGGACTGTTGCCGTACTGAAAACCTTCCACCACCTGTCCGTCGCGCTCCGCCGCGGCGATGTAGCCATCCTTTCCGATGAAAGCCCGCGCCTCTTCGGTGGTGGCCACGGGTATGATCCGGTCCACACCGTGTTCGAAGGCCGCCACCATGGCGGAGGTGGCACGCAGCACATCGATCACCACCACGATGCCCATGTCCTGTGCGTACAACGGGTACTGGCTGGGAACGAAGCACACCTCCACCCGGTGGCGGTAGTTCGGATTGCGGACAACGCCTTCCATCAGCCTTGCTGGATGAAGGGCAGTTTCACCACCCGGCCCTTCAATGCCTTGCCGCGGATATCCACCCAGAGATCGGAGCCGATGGCCGCCATCGCAGCTGGCACATAGGCCATTCCAATGGGCTTCTGCAGGCTTGGGCTCTGGGTGCCGGAGGTGACCTTGCCCACCACATTGCCAGCAGCATCGAGCACGGGATGGTCGTGGCGGGGAATACCACGATCGAGCAATTCGAAGGCCACCAACCTGCGGGCGGTGCCCTCCTCCTTCTGGCGTTTCAGTCGCTCGGAGTCGATGAACGGCTTGGTGAACTTGGTGATCCACCCAAGTCCAGCTTCCATGGGCGAAGTGGTGTCGTCGATGTCGTTGCCGTAGAGGCAGAAGCCCATCTCCAGCCGGAGGGTGTCGCGCGCTGCCAGGCCACAGGGCTTGATACCGTAAGCTTCGCCGGACTTCATGATGGTGTTCCAGGCGGCCTCTGCGAGTTCGTTCTGAACGTAGATCTCGTAGCCCCCTGCACCGGTGTAGCCTGTGGTGCTGATCAACACCTGCCCTACGCCCTGCATCTCTGCGTACATGGCCGTATAATAGGGCATGGAGGCGATGTCCTCGGCGAAGAGCCCCTTCAAGGTATCCACCGCCTTGGGCCCCTGTACGGCCAGCAGGCTCATGCGGTCGCTGATGTCGGTCAGCTCGGCACCGAACGTATTGTGACCACTGATCCAGGCCCAGTCCTTGGCCATATTGGAGGCGTTCACCACCAGCACATAGTGGTGGTCATCGGCGTGCTGCATGCGATACACCAGCAGGTCATCCACAATACCGCCCTGGCCATTGGGCAGACAGCTGTATTGGACCTTGCCCACGGTGAGCTTGGATGCATCGTTGGAGGTGACGTGCTGGATCAGGTCGAGCGCACCGGGACCTCGAACGAGGAACTCCCCCATGTGGCTGACATCGAAGATGCCTACGGCATTGCGCACGGTCAGGTGCTCGTCGTTCACGCCGCTGTATTGCACTGGCATGAGGTAGCCGGCGAACGGCACCATCTTGGCACCGAGGGATCCGTGGATGTGGCTGAGTGCGGTGCGTTTGAGGTCGGTCATGAGCGTTGCGTGTCGTTCAGTAGTTGTTCGAAGAGTTCAATATAGCGGTCTTTCCAGGCGTTCACGGAGTAGTGTGCCTCCACGGTGCGGCGGGCTTCATCGCCCAATCGCTTGCGAAGATCGCCATCCTCGATGAGCAGGGCCAATTTCTCGATCCATTCCGCTTCATCGGTGGCCAGGAACCCGTTCACCCCATCCTGCACGATGGTCCGGTTCACGCCGACCGCGCTGAGCACCACGGGCTTCCCCAATGCCATGTACTGCAGGCCCTTGAAGCCGCATTTGCCCTTGCTCCATTCGTCGTCCGGCATGGGCATGATGCCGATATCGATGGCCGCGAGGTCCGCCGCCTCCGAGGAGCTGCGCCAGCGCACGTTCTCCACGGGGAGTCCGGGGATCGTCAGGTCGCGATCGCTGATGACACGGAACCGGATGCGCTCCCCGAACCGCTGGTGGAGCTGCCCAAGCATGGGCAGGGCCGTCCGAAGGTGGGTGAGCGAGGTATAACTGCCGGTCCATCCGATCGTCACCGCTCCGGCCCGCTCGGGGGGGCGTGGAGGTATGCCGTAGAGACCGGTGTCCACCACGGTGGGGATCACCTCCACCCTGCTATGGAACTGCCGGGCGTAATCGCCCAGGAAGTCATTGCCGGCGATCACGAGGTCCGCCATCCGGATGATGCGTTCGGTCTTGGATGGGTCCTTCAGCCAGCTGAGCCGCTTGTTGGCTTCGCTCACATCGAGGAGCCAGATGGCGTCATCGAAGTCGAAGACAACGGGTCTTCCGGAGCGGGCCAATGCCCGTTCGAAGCGCACGCTGCCGGTCATGAACGCCTCGCGCTGGATGAAGATCAGGTCGGCTCTTGCGGCCCTCCTGACATGTGCCCTGCGGGCCATCCATGCGCGCGCAAGGAGACCAGCCTTGGGCAGCCAGGCTCCGCGCGCATAGAAGAGCCTGTCATCGCGCTCGCTCAACAGTGCGGCATAGTCCACCGAATAGCCCTTGGGGGCCCAGTATGGCACATACTGTTCGAAGCGGTACCGCTGACTTGGCGAGCGGTCCGGACGGTGCGCGGCCACGAACTGGATCTTCGGCATGGTGGACCGCAAAGAAAACAGCCCGCTGCAATGTGCCGCAGCGCAGTACATTTCACCCGCCGATCCATGAAGCTGCCCGTGCTCTTTCCCCGCTGGGGGGTCCTGTTGATCGACCTGGTGCTTTGCCTCATGGCGTTGGCCACGGCCTACCTCCTGCGGTTCAATTTCCAGGTGCCGGGGCGGGAGGTCGATCTGTTGCTGCCTGTGCTGCCCGTGTTCCTTGCGGTGCGCGCCGCCAGTTTCGTGCTCGCTGGAACGCACCGGTTGATGGTGCGCCATACCAGTACGGAGGATGCCCGGCTCATCTTCCTCACGGTCCTGGCGGGATCGGCCGCCCTTGGCTTGCTGAGCACGATCCGCTTCCTGCTGGTCGATGGACTTTACCTGCTGCCAAGGGCGGTCATCGTGATCGACTTCATGGCCACCGTGATGGTATTGATCGTTGCGCGCATCGGGTTCAAGATCCACCACCTGCGCAGCCAGGTGAAGGGCAAGGAGGTGGTCCGGGTGGTGATCCACGGAGCCGGTGAGGCCGGGCTGATCACCAAACGCACCTTGGAGCGTACCGGGCAACGTCGATACAAAGTGGTCGCTTTCGTGGACGATTCCGCGCAACGGGTCGGCCGTACCCTTGAGGGGGTGGACGTGCGCTCCACCGAAGAGCTGTCGACCCTGCTTGAACAGGAGGGCGTGGACCAGCTGATCATCGCCATTGCCGCTCCCGACCCGGAGCACAGAAGGCGGGTCGTGGAGGCCGGCATGGCAGCCCGGGTGAAAGTGCTCACCATCCCCCCGGTGCAGGACTGGATAAACGGTCAATTGAGCGCTGGGCAGATCCACGAGGTGCGCATCGAGGACCTGTTGGGTCGGCCTGTGATCAAGCTGGATGACCGGCTGGTACGCACCGTGTTCTCCGGAAAGCGGGTGCTCGTGACCGGTGGGGCCGGTTCCATCGGCAGCGAGCTCGTGCGCCAGCTGACCGAACTGGAGTGCGAGCGTATCATCCTGTTGGATGTGGCGGAGTCCCCGTCCCACGACCTTGCCGTGGAACTGCATGCGAAGGGACGTGACCAACACGTGCAGGTGCAGCTCGGTGATGTGCGCGAAATGGAGGGGATGCGCAACCTCTTCAAGGAATTCCGGCCCCAGGTGGTCCTGCATGCAGCAGCGTACAAGCACGTCCCCCTGATGGAGGCCCAACCGTTGGAGGCCCTGCATACCAATGTCATCGGCACCCATCGTCTCGCACAGCTGGCGGCCGAGAACGGTGTGGACAGGTTCATCCTCATCAGTACAGACAAGGCGGTGAACCCGACCAGCGTGATGGGAGCCTCGAAGCGTATCGCCGAACAGGTGGTGACCATGCTCGGCAAGGCTGGCCGGACCCAGTTCATCACCACCCGCTTCGGGAACGTATTGGGTTCCAACGGCAGCGTCATTCCCCTCTTCCGCAGACAGATCCAGGAGGGCGGACCAGTGACCGTGACACACCCCGAGGTGACACGCTACTTCATGACCATACCGGAGGCCTGCAGGCTGGTACTGGAAGCCGCCTCGATGGGGCATGGAGGCGAGATCTACGTGTTCGACATGGGCGCGCCGGTCCGGATCGCGGACCTCGCCCAGAAGATGATCCGCCTGAGCGGACTGGTGCCCGGTGAGGATATTGAGATCATTTACTCCGGCCTGCGGCCAGGCGAGAAATTGTATGAGGAACTGCTGGCCGGCGCAGAGGATACCCTGCCCACCCACCATCCCCGCATTCTGATCGGCAAAGTGCGCCCAGGCGATGACCCGCGGTTGAGGGCATTCCTGGACGACCTGCCAGGGCTCATCCGGAACGGCGAGGCGGATACCGCGGTGCGGCGGATGAAGGAGCTGGTACCTGAGTATCGGAGCCATAATTCAACCTACAGTACCTTTGACCCGGAATAACCCGCCGCCTGTCGGTTGGGTGTCCAAGCCCACATGACCAAGGACAGGAACCTGGAGATCGCTCGGGCCCAGAAGGAGATCGGCGCCTACATCGGTATCGGCACGGACGACCTCGTTTTCAATTACGAGGAGACGGATGAGGGTACCTCGTTGCATGTCATCACCATCAACCCGCGTCACAACCAGAGTTTCCTGTTCCACGCCACGCTGGGGACCGACAAACTTGATGCGCTGCATGCCATGTTGGATTATGTGCGCAACTTCAAGGAACGAACCAGCAGCTACACCATCCAGTGGAGCGCTCGCGGTGACAATGCGTTGCAGACGTCCTATTTCCGTGCCCGCAACATCATGGAGGCGCTGGACAAGTTGTTCTACGACCGGGACCCGAACAGCATCACCGTGTTCAGCGCGATGCTGAACCCGATCTCCTGAGCCATATGGCCGGTGATGCCATCCAACCGTTGGCAGGACAGGTGAGCCTGCCTGTGCAGGTCCGCTTCGCCGATGTGGACATGGCCGGTCATGTGCACAACAGTGTGTACCTGCATTGGTTCGAGCTTGCGCGCATGCGGTTCCTGGAGCAGGTGGTGCCCGCCGGCAACGATTGGGGTGAACAAGGGCTCATCCTTGCGCGGAACGAAGTGGACCACCGGATGCCGGTGCGACTGCAGGACCAGGTGGAAGCAGCTGCTTGGTGTAGTGCGATAGGCCGCACCAGTTTCGATCTCTCCTATCGTATACGCCGCACAGATGGAGGGCCTGCCGGGGTCTGTGCCGAAGGCCGCAGCGTTCTGGTCTGCTTCGACTACACGCTGCAAAAAAGCAGGCCCATCCCCCACCCTTGGTTGAGCCGCCTCGAGGCCCTGCTGATCGCCACCTGAGGATGGGCCACCACAGCCATTAAGACACCAGCCCACATGCATCCGATCACGCTCACCCCACAGGATACCGTGCTCCCCCCCAGCGAGCTGGTATTGAACCCGGATGGCTCCGTCTATCACCTCGCCATGCGTCCCGAACATCTTGGTGACCTGGTCCTCGTGGTGGGCGACCAGGGCCGCGTTGAACGCATCAGCCGCCACTTCAGCAGCGTGGACCACAGGGTCCAGAACCGCGAATTCGTTTCGCATAGCGGCACCTGCCGAGGCGTGCATGTGACCGCGCTCAGTACAGGGATCGGCACGGACAACATCGATATCGTGCTCAATGAGCTTGACGCGCTTGCCAACATCGACCTGGTGAGCCGACGGCCGAACGCCCATGCCCGGTCTCTCCGTATCGTGCGGCTGGGCACCTGTGGAGCCCTCCAGGAGGACATCCCTGTGGATACCCGCATCGTGAGCGCTTTCGGGGTGGGAATGGACAGCGTGCTGCATTACTACGCCTATGAGAACACCGATGCCGAGACACGTCTCCTGAACGCGCTCATTCAGGATACGGAATGGCCGGACAACCTGCCGATCCCGTATGTGGCGGCCGGGGATCCCGGGTTGTTGGCTACGCTGGGTTACGGCAACCACGTGGGCATCACCCTCACCGCCGGAGGCTTCTATGGTCCACAGGGCAGGCAGTTGCGCCTGCTGCCTTCGGTGGATGGCCTGAACGAACGGTTCACAGCCTTCCAGCATGAAGGGCTTCGGTGCAGCAATTACGAGATGGAGACCAGCGCGCTATACGGGCTCGGCGGCATGCTGGGGCACCGTGTGGCGACCGTGTGCACGGTGGTGGCGAACCGGCTCCGAAAGGAATACAGCAAGGACCATCATACGGCGATCGACCGCATGATCGAGGAGGCCCTGGAACGCCTAACGGCCTGACGGGTCCTGTGCACGGTCCGCCATGTTCCCGCGGATTTAACACTCGCTCCGTGGAAAGTTCAGCGTCTTCGTCATTGCCGACGGCTTCCTGCCCCGGTAGTTTCGTGGCACTGCCACAGCGCACCATGACCCATGGGACAAAGCGAGATCCACGCGTTGATCACCCTCATAGAGGACCCCGACGAGACGATCTACCACCAGATCAGGGACCGCATCGTCCAGTTGGGCGATGGCATCGTTCCTGAATTGGAGCGGGCGTGGGGGGGTGAGGAGCATGGTGACCTGTTCCGGGGTCGTATCGAGGACCTGTTGCATACCATCCACCTTGACACGGTGCGACGGCGCCTGCTCGCATGGCGCGACGCGGGGTGCGAAGACCTCCTTGAAGGCGCCCTGATCATCAGCCGCTATCGCTATCCCGAACTGGATGAGCAGAAGGTGAAGGCGCGCCTGGCATCCATCCGACAGGATATCTGGCTGGAACTGAACGACCACCTGACCGCCTTCGAGAAGGTGCGCGTGTTCAACCACATCTTCTTCCAGGTGCACGGTTTCAAGGGCAACAAGCGCAACTATCACGCACCACAGAACAGCTACATCAACGAGGTCATCGATACGCGACAGGGGAATCCCCTATCACTTTCCATCATTTACCAGGTGCTTGCAGAGGACCTGGGGATGCCGGTCCAGGGGGTGAACCTGCCCAACCACTTCATCCTGGCCTATCTGGATGCCGATGGTCTGGGGGGTAAGGAGGACGGATCCGATAGCGGTGCGAGCGTGCTCTTCTACATCAATCCGTTCAGCCAGGGGGATATATTGGGACGCAGTGAGATCGTCGAATTCCTTGACAGGCTATCCATAGAGCCACGGCCCTCGTTCTTCGAGCCTTGCAGCAACAGGGACATGATACGACGGCAACTGAACAACCTGTCGAACAGTTATGCCAAACAGGGCGATGGCGAGCGCGCCGGCGACCTGGCAACCCTGCGCGACCTGCTGGGGGATGGAGCCACGGAAAAATGCTGAGCACGACCTATCCTTGCCGCACGATCCGCAGCATGGTGGCTGCGATGATGTGCAGGTCGAGCGCAAGTGAACGTTCACGCACGTAGTGCAGGTCCAACGCCAGTTTGGCCGGCATCACCTCCTCCACGTAAGCACGCTCCGGTTCGCTGCTGCGGCCCAACACTTCGTTCTCGTTGATGTACGCGATGCTGGCCATGCTGGTGAGGCCGGGTCGCACGGACAGAACGGCACGCTGCTCTGCGGTGTAGAGCGCCACGTAGCGTGGCACCTCCGGCCGCGGACCCACCACGCTCATGTCACCCTTGACGATGTTGATGAGCTGGGGTAGTTCGTCCAGCTTGGTGCGGCGCAGGAAGTGCCCGATGCCGGTGATCCGCGGGTCCCGGGCACCCACGGTGATCTGACCACCCGCCTCGCTGCCCGGCCGCATGCTGCGGAACTTCAGGAGTTGAAAGGTATGTCCATGGCGGCCCACACGGGTCTGGCGGAAGAACGCCCCCCCCGGCGAACTGACGACCACCGCCACGGCCAGCAAGAACATCACCGGGGCCAACAGCACCAACGCAAGGAAGGCGGCGACCACGTCGAAGAGCCGTTTCATCGCGCACCCAACACTTCGTCGACCGCTGCTTTCACTGCTGCCACCACCTCGTCCACCTGTCCATCGGTGAGGTCGTAGTAGACCGGCAGGCTGATCTCACCGCTGTACAGCAAATAGGTGTTGGGATGATCCTCCATGCGATGGCCGAGCCCCTTGTAGAAACTGAGCATGGGGATCGGGATGAAGTGCACGTTCACGCTCACGGACCGCTGGGCGATGGCGGAGATCACAGCATCACGCTGGGCCTCGGTGGCATGGGCCAATCGGAGCATGTACAGATGGTGGTTGGAAACACGCTGCGCTGTTACCGGGCGACCGCGGTCCGGTGCGGAGATCACCTCGTCCTCGAACGTGGGGACGATGAACCGCGGGTCGGCAGCGAAAGCGGCGGTGTAACGCTGGCAGATGGCTTGTCGGCGTGGCAGCGTTTCGCTCTTGTACCGCTTGAGCTCCACCAGCCCGATGGCCGCCTGCAGATCGGTCATGTTGCACTTGTAGCCGGGCATTTCCACATCGTACCGCCATGCACCGGGCTGCGTCTTGGCGAGGGCATCCTTGCTTTGGCCATGCAGGCTGAACGTATTGAAGAAGCGGTAAATGATGCTGTTGTCGAAGGGGTCCGGCAGGTTGAAGGCCAACGCGCCGCCCTCGGCGGTGGTGAGGTTCTTCACCGCATGGAAGCTGAACCCCGTAATGTCGGCCTGCGCGCCCACGGCCCTGCCGTTGATGCGGGATCCGAAGGAGTGGGCGGCATCACTGAGCACCAGGATGCGTCCAAGGCGCATCTGCGGGTTCTGACCAGCCACGCGCAGATTGACAGCGGGGGTGAAGATGGGGCAGGCCTCTTCGGCGATACGCATGAGCTCGCCGATGCGCGCGGGCAGGCCACCGATATCCACCGGAATGATGCACTTGGTGCGGTTGGTGATGGCTTTCCGCACGGCTTCCGGATCGATCGTGAAGTCGTCCAACACATCCACCAGCACTGGTTTGGCGCCCACATGCATCACGATGTTGGCCGTTGCGCAGTAGGTGTACGCCGGCAAGATCACCTCATCGCCGGGTCCGATGCCGAACCAACGCAGGACCAGTTCGCAAGCGTTGGTCCAGCTGTTCAACGCGAGCACATGGGCCACGCCGCAGTGGTCGGCAAGCTTGCGCTCGAATTCCTTGGTGCGGGGGCCGGTGGTGATCCAGCCACTGCGCAGGACCTCCTCCACGGCCTTTACGGTGGCGTCGTCGATGCGGGGGGGGCTGAAGGGGATCATCCGGACGAAGGTATTGGCTCTGTCCCGGTTAAGGCCGCGCCATTGGTGGACGTGGCTTGTATCTCCAACAGCCATGCGAAGAAGCAAACGAATACCGCCCCCGCCTGCACTTCAGCCATGCTCTCAACGCTCCAATTGAGCAGGATGATGAGCCAGAACGCCTGTGACATCCGATCCCGGCACCGGAATGCACGCACCAATGGCAGCAGCAACATACCGGACAGCAATGCCAGACCCGCCAGCCCGAGCGCTGCCATCGTCTGCAGGAACTGGCTGTGCGCGTTCATCCGCTTCGCTGCCGCATGGACATATCCCCTCTCCTCATACAGCGCAACGAGGTCATCCTTGATATCACCGGTTCCAACTCCCTTCAGCGGATCCTGCCGGAACAGCTCGATCGCGGAATCCCAAGCCATACGACGCAGGGCGGAACTCTGATCGGAGGTGGGGTCGATGGCCCCCGTAGCGTTCAACGCTTGGAAGAACTTGCCGCTCACCGTGGGGAACGCCATGAACAGCACGGCGAAGAGCACCGCCCCCCCCAACGCCACCAACAGAAGCCGAACGCGCCGATGTGGGTCCTGCCAGATATCCATGCCGGCCAGGATGAACACCACAGTGAGCGTCAGCCACCCCATCTTCGAATTGCATAGAATGATGCCTATGACAAGCAGTGCAGGGACCACCCATGATCGGATGGCACCTTGCGCTGGACCGGCCGGTCCCAACAACACCAACGCCAGAGCCATGCAGAGATACATGGCCATGTAACTCGGATGCAGGAGGAACGAGAAGCGCGATTCGAAGAAGTGGTTCGTCCACGCAGGATCATCCGGCAACAGTCCCTGGCCGCGAAGGTGCCATTCCGATGCAAAGCGCCAGCCGGCCGCAACCAGGCTTAGAAGTACCGAACCTACACTGGCCCACACGAAGGCTCTGCCAACGAGCGGAGTATCGGGCCGGATGGAGGAAGGCAGCACCCACAGCAGGACCGGGAACAGCAGGAAGGCCATCTTCACTTCCAGGTCGAACAACCCGAAGGCTGTGTTAGTGGACCATGCCATGCCAAGCACGTGAAACAGATAGAATAGCGCCATCCAGAGCAGCGGGCCCTTCCAGGTGATACGGCGCCATGCGCCCGCGCCATGCCGCAGTCGCATCCCCACCACAGCCACAAGCAGCGCGGCAATGAGCACGGGAACGAGCTTGACCGCCACAGTTGATGAGACGGCCAACAGCAAAAGCACGATACCAAGGCCCCGCTCCCATCCTGCTGTGGTCCTGCCCGGATATGTGGAGCCTTCTTGCATCACCTGGTGGATCGTGCGCTTCTTGCAGATGGCATGCCCCGCAGCACCACGAAGCGCAAGATGCCCTGCCAATATCCAATGCCATATGCCATGTGCAATACCATGAAGGCCAGCATCACCCCGGGCACGTCACGCAAGCCACCACAGGCGAGCCTGGCACTGGTAGCAGAAGCCAGCAGGTAAAGTACAACACCTCCCATGAGCACCCAACACGCATACGATATCAGCGCACAAAGCACGGTGCCCGTCATAAGAAAGGCGACCCAGGCCGCCGGCACCAGCTGCCGCAACGTGGTGATCGCACCGTGGAGCCTATTCACATACACCTTCCAATAGCCGTATTGACGGTACTGCCGGAAGAGTTTTCCGTAGGAGGCCCGCACATGGTAGCGTGACCGTATCCGCGGATCAAGGAGTATCCGGAACCCCGCTTTCGTGAGGCGATAATTGAATTCATCATCCTGGTTGCGCACCAACTGCTCGTTGAACCAGCCTACGCGTTCGAACACTTCCCTGCGGTAAGCACCGAAGGCCACCGTATCGACATGGCCGCTGCGCATTCCTGTCCGGAAATGAGCACCACCCACCCCGAATGGATGCCCCATCGCTGCACCGATCCTGCGCGAAGCAGCGTCTCCATAATCGTTGATGATGATCCCGCCCGAACAGCCCGCACCATCATCGCTCCGGAGTGCGGCGATGTTCCGCTCCACGAAGTCCGGCTCCACTTCGGCATGGGCACCCAGGATGATGCCCACATCGAAGGGGGCATGACCCAACCCCAGGTTCAATGCCTGCGGCGTGGTTCGGGCACTGTTATCCAGCATCACCATCCAGGGAAGGCGACGTGTGAAGTCCTGCACCTCCGCCCGTGTGCCGTCGGTGCTCATGCCGTCACATACAAGTACCGTGGTCCGTTCATGATCGATGGCGGCAGCTTCCAGCGAGGCGAGGCAACGACCGATGAACCCCGCCTCGTTCCGGCACGGGATCACGATGCTCACACGGGGGCGCTCAGGCAGCGGGGGAAGCGTCATCGGCACGAAGGTCGCGGTCATGGCGCTTTGCCATGCGCATGATGTAGAGCAGCAACAAGATCAATGCAATGGACTCCACCACGGCCAGCCCCTCCAGGTATTGCGCTGGAGAAGCTGCAGGTAGAAGGCTGTAGCAGAGCACCAACGCGAAATACAACACCTGCCAGAGGCTGAGCCCCTTGATATGTCCGAGCGGTGGCAGGAGGACAGTTAGTGGAGTTGTTATGAAATGCAGGGCGATCGGGATGGCCAGGATCCGTGCGAAAAGGCCCGCTTCGGTCCAGTCGCCACCGAACACCAGACCGAACAGGAACGGACCGGCGATGATGAGCGTGAGCGCGAGACCGGATGCCATTCCCGTGAGGGCCAGAAGACTTCCACGTAGGCCTGGCAGCACCGGTAAACGTTCACTGACCGTATGGCTTGCCCGCTGGGTATACACCTGCATCCATGAAGTGGCGAAGAAGGTCACCGGCAGGAACACGGTCTGGCGACAGAGGTTCAATTGGCCGGTGGCATCCTCTCCGAACAGGCGCACCATGACGAATACCGGCACGCTGAGGGTGAGGGTCTGCAACAGGGCTGGAAGCGTGTTATAGAGCGGGAAATCACGATGTTCCCGACTGGCCTCGCGCATGGCACCCATATGCAGCGGGCGGAAGCGGAAGCCCGTCAGGCTCACCTGTACCATCCCCACGAGCACATAGGCGGCCCATCCTGCGAGGTAGCCCCAGAGAAGGCCGTGATGGACCGCGCACCAGCCAAGCACAAGGGATATGAGCGTGATCGCCGTTGTCTGCACCATCTTGTTGACGCCCATCGCACGGAAGGCCTGCTTGCGGATAAGCCATTGGTTCAAGGGTTGGAAGAACCCCATCATGGCGAACAGCGGCACAGCCAGCAGCAGGGGCCACAAGGCCGAGCTTCCTCCCAACCGGTCGGCAAGGGGGGTGCGCAGAACCACCACCAGACCACCCAGCATGAGCGACACGATCACCGCGAGCATCAGGCCCAGCCGTGCGAGCAGGTTGGCACGCTCGTCGGACCGGGGCAACACCACGGTAAGCTCGTAGCGACCCGCGACCACCAGGCTGACCGGGTTCGCGACCGCAAGCAGCAATGCCAGTGCCCCGAACTGTTCCGGTGCATACATCCGCGCCAACATGGGTGCAGCCAGCAGGGGGATCGCCTGTGCGAGGGCCGTACCTCCCATCAGGGTGGCCACATTGCGCCGGAACGCGGGTTGCGATGCCGTACTCATCGTCACTCACATGCGGACCTGAAGTACACGCCACGAAAGGACCCTCAACAAGACGGTCATCGCAACGAAGGCCAGCGCGGTGCCCAGCGCGGAGCCATACACTCCAAGAAGGGGGATAAGGAGCAGGTTCAAGAGCAGGTTGCTCAGGAAGAACCCTGCAATGAACAACGTCTGGGTCCCCGGATGACCCACCTGCCCGAACAGCATCTGGAATGCCTGATATCCGCTCGTAACCGCGATCCCGACAGCCAGGATGGTGTAAAGTACCCAGACCGTCACGGGTTCCTCGTTCATGCCCAGTATCCACAATCCGGCGGGAAAGACCACCGCGGAAAGCAGGATCAGGGGGGCGAGCAAGTTGAAGAACCTGCGCCTATTGCGACCAATGACCTTGCCCAGGAGCTGCGGCCCGCCCGCATGCCATGCACGTGATAGCACCGGGTTGATGTTGTTGCGGAAGAGCACCGGTAATTGGAGCACACCTTCCGCGATGGTCGCAGCGAAGCTGTAAAGGCCGATGGATGTCTCGTTGGTGAAGAGGCCCAGAAGGAAAACGTCAACACGGGTATTCACGTCCAGCAGGAAGTTGCCCGCCAACGCCCTGTTGCCATATCGCCAGTTCTCCCGGATCACCGGGCCAAGTCCAGTGCGGTGCAGCGGATCCCAATGCCTGAGGCTGAGGGGGAGCACCAGGGCGAACAGGGCCACCTCGGACCAGAACAGGGCCAGGGGCAACCGTGATACGGTCGCCCCTGTCCAGGCCAGGTAGGTCACCGAACAGAACAGGAACACGAATCGCAACATCTGCATCAGTGCGAACAGCTTCATCCGCCGGGCTCCGTTGTGGTAGCTCAGCAGGACCTTGTTCCACGAGAAGAACAACAGACCGGGTAACACCAGCGGGAACGCTTCGCGCACGGCATGGCTGTTGAACCACTCCCCCGGGAGGTCGCGGAACGTCCAGCCGATGGCGATGACGACAAGGGAGGAAAGGGTGCTCAACAGCATCGAGGCGGTAACATAGGTGTCCGGGTTACGCCCCGCAGCGATCTCACGGGGTACAAAGGCTTGTACCGCCAGGTGCACGCCCCCCACGGCCAGCTGGCTCATGAGGATGTATACCGCATAGACCAGATTGAACACACCGAGCGCTGCCGCGTCGTATCCGCGCACGATCGCAACATTGACCAGGATGCCGAAAAACGCACCCATGGCGAAGGCCCCGGCGCTCCAGATGAGGTCGTTGCTGAATTTTCCGGTGGGCACCCGCATGTTCAACGCCCAAATGTATCCTTCAGGGCGTGGAGCGTATGCCCCTTGTCATCAGAACCGATCAGCGTGCAATGGGTCTCCAGGAACCGCTCGAAGCGCAGATCGTAACGCGATAGGTTGCGGTCGCTGAATATGTAACGCGTGTTCAGGGAGTCGTTCAGATAGCCTGCAACAGCGTCGTCCGAGCGCGTGCTGAACAGCGGCTCCTCCCCCTTGGGCCCGAAGTACTGGTCGGCGCCGCACCAGTAGTACAGCCCCGGTCGAGCGGTGCGGTAGAAATAGATGGGCAGGTTGTTCACGAGCACACGGTCGTCGGCCCCAACACCAGCTTCGTTGATCCAATCCTCAAGGCTGGCAGGACCGGTGTCGAACTTGGTGTAGAACGGGGCATCATCGTCCATCCGTGCACGGTCCACCGGGTCTTCCAAAGCCATGCGTTGGGAAAGTTCGATGGAGAGCCAGCTGTTGAACACGGTGGCTGCCACGAGCGATACATGAACCAGCGTCCGACCTCCGAACGCGATCCCCGCCCCTGCCATGCCCCGCTCCAACAACAGGAACACAAGTACCAACAGCGCAGGCAGCAGGGTCATCGCATAGCGGTAGTTGAAGCCACCAGCCACACCAATGATGAGCACCGCCATCGTCAGGAACAACAAGGCTCCGCGCTCCCACGGTGCCAGCTGCCGCCAGCGTAGTGCAGAACAGATGATCCCTGGCAACGCCCAACACGCCGTGTTGCCCAGGTAACGCAGCCCGAAGAAGGAACCCAGATAGCCGTTGAGCAGCTTCAACAAGGGGCTCCCGATACCACGCTCGAACAACGCCAATTCACCCGGACCGGCCTTCACCGGCATCAACACCAGGAAGTACACGAAGGAGAAGACCAGCGACCCCATGGGAACCATGAGCCATGGCAGCAGAGAGCGGTGATGGGCCTTCATGTCAGAACCACGTGATGTCCTTCAACAACCAGCCCGTACCAATGGTCATGTCCAGCAGATAGTGGTAGCCTCCCGCCACCAGGAACGTCCCCGCGGCCAGCAGCGAACAACGCAGGCGCTCTGCCAATGAACCACCAGCGGACAGGAAGAAGCAAAGAAGCATGAACGGTGAAAGCACCATGCCCAATGAATGGGTGAGCGCATGTGCGCCCATGACCGCCCCCCACAGCAGCAGAACCTGTTCGTCCGGCTGGCGCAGTGCGGCTATGAACAGCACCATGGAGGCAGAGAACAGGAACAGCCGAACGGGGTCCACATGGTAGATGGTGTTCAAATAAAGGAACCCGAGCGTGAGGGTGAACGCACCGCAGACCCATACCGCCAGCCATTGATCCCAGCGCCGCACCCAGGCCCAAATGAAAGTGACCGTAAGCCAAGCGGTCCATGGGGTCTGCAGGCGCACCCACGCATCCCCTTGGTCGTTCATCAAGCCGCGCAGGAGCCCTTCCCATGTGAACAACAACGGGAACGAGAACCCATGAAGGCCCACATAATAGAATCCTGTGGATGCGTCATAGTGATGACGCTCGTAACGGACCGCCATGTCGCGCAGGAACCGCTTCCCCTGTGTGCCGTACTCCAGGATGTCGTGGTCCACCAACGGCTTGTAAGTGATCATGATCGCGGTACCGAAGAGGATCACCGCGCTGAAGAACAGGTGCGGCCATAGGGCGTGACGCGTAAGGCCGGAGATCGTGCCGGACATGATCGACCACAGGCTGCGCCATCCACTGCCCGCGGCCAATGCCAGGGCACCAAAGGCCAGCAACACTGGTGCGATCGCCATGGCATGGGATCGTCCGGGCAGGAGCAGAAGCACCAGGTTCAACACCCAGCTTATGGTGAACGGGGCAAGACCGAAGCCGAGCAGGACGGTGCATACGGGTCCGATGGCCTGACCGCCCACACGCCGAAGCAGAAATGACGCGAGCACTGAACCAAAGAGCAGGTTGCTCAGAAGAAAGACCAGGATGGGAGGCAGCATCCCGCTCATGTTCAGCTCCGGTACATCCGCGGCATGCCGTTGATCGCCTTCAAGGCGCGCTCCATGTCCACCCCGATGGTCTCGAAGTACCACTGCATGCTCTCGAAGCGCGGACGGTTCTCGCGCAGCACATGGGCCAGGCCTTCCTCGCGGGTGATCATGCCCTCGCGGATCTGGTTGCTGCGGAAGGTGTCGAACTCGGTGAAGCCCGCCACCAGGCCGTACACGTAGTTGTAGAAGGCCGCCGTGCCGTCACCGATCCGCCAGGTGCTGGTGGTGTCGGGCGAGATCTCCCAGTTGTATTCGTCCTTCAGCGTGCGGTCCAGCGTCTCCTCGTTCCACGGGATGTAGTCGAAGAGGAGCAGGTACACCTCGCGGGGTTCGGTGTAGTAGGCTTTGAAGGCACTGTAGGTATCGGGCAGGCTGGCGTTGAGGTAGCC
>CAZLGY010000048.1:7157-19675 GCA_964559165.1 uncultured Chryseobacterium sp. | reverse complement strand
AAGGACGGGGGGTCTGTTAATAATTCAGCCCCCCCTGGATTTGCTTATCCAAGGAGATCTGCTATACCGGTAACGACGTGGTGGGCGGAACTACAGCCCCCACCTCCCCCGACGCACCGGCCGAACCGTTCAGAACGCGTATGTAAGCCCCCCGAGGAGCAGGCCTCGTTGCACCGGATAATTCAGCCAGCGCTCATACTTGCTTGCACTGAGGTTGCTCATGTCCAGGAACACGCTCAGGCGCTTGGTGTAGCGGTATTCCAGCCCCACGTAGAGATCCAGGAAGCCTTCCAGGTCCACCTCCTCGCTCGGCGGCACCTCGTTGGTGGGCGGGTCGATAGTACCGCCCGGGCGACGTCCCAGGAACTGCAGTTCGGCCTTTGCCACCAGTTTTTGGCGCATATCGTAGCGCGCAGCGAAGCTCAGCTGGTAGGGCGGCAGGTTCCAGGCCTGCTGCTGAACGCGCGCAGCGTACGTGAACACATCCACCCGGGCGGACAGCGATACGGCCTCCTTGCGCCGAAAATTCACCTCCCCACTGATATCCAGAATATCCACCTGGTCATAGACCACCTGCATGCGGTCGCCCCATGGTGCGTTCCTCACATTCACGAACAGGGGCATGTCCTCCTGGCGGGAGGTGCTTACCCGCACATCGAACCCCAGGTCACTGCTGAAACTGCCGCGAAGCCCCCCGTACAGGTCGTACATGAGGCTGGTGTTCAGCAGGCCGGGAGCACCGTTCAACCACGGGTTGAGACGCGTGAGGCTGCGAAAACTGTTACGCCTGCGCTCCCCCTCCAATCCCACGTATGGGATCAGGATATCGTTGAACAGGCTGTAATGGGCGTATGCCTGCGGATAGACGTGGAAGGTGGTGGCGCCCTGAGCATCGACGAACAGACCAACACCCACCCGCACGAGATAGGCCGCTCCGCGGGTGCCCACATTCGGTTCCAAGCCGACCAGCGTACCGTTCTGCTTCAGGTCCACGCGGTCGGTCACCACGCCCTTGTAAGCGTTGTTATCCAATGTGAACGTTCCTCCATAGGTCTCCTTGCCAACGGTCCTACTGCCGGTGGCCGTCACACGCATGTTGGTCTCGCGGCTTTGGGTGAGGTTGCTGTAACTGTGCACCTCCAGGCCGATGTCATGCGACAGCCTGGAACTGTCCGTATACAGGCTCCGCAGACGGCCCGCAAAACCGATGTCGTTGTAGAACTGCTTGCGCACATCCTCCTGCGGAGCAAGAGCGTCCAGCACATTGGCGATGCTGTCATTGCTCGTGTACCCGTAGTAGCTGACCCTGCGGCGGTCGTACATGAGCCTTCCGCTGGCCTCATGCTCCGGCAGGAAGTGCCGATAGTATCCGTCGATGTTGTTGAAGCTGTAATCGCTCGGGCCCACCTGCTCGATGCCACCGCTGCTGCTGAAGTGCTTGGCGTGAATGCCGTAACCATTGTTGCGCGAGCGCGTCTGGTCGAAATAGAGTTCACCCAAGGGGGTCGTATAGAGGCCGAAACCCGCCTTCACAAAGCCCTTGTAGAGGCGGGGCTGGGGGGCGAGCACACTGAGCTTGGCGGCAGCGATGCTGTCCACCTTGGCCGGGATCTCCGCCTTCACCGGCAGCAGGTCATAGCGCACCGGCAGGGTGGGCAGTATCGTGTCGATCGGATCCGGACGCAGGTCGATCTTCTTGGCGTCGAGCAGCGTTGGGCTGTATACCCCCTGGATGATGTACTCGCCCCCGGGCTGTGTGCCCTGACCAATGACCCGGACCGTCGTGAGGAGCAGGGCGGATAGGAGGATGACCTGTCTCATGGTGCTTACTGTCCGTCAGTGTTGTCGGGAAGTGGTACGGTCAGCTCTTCCGGAGAGGGCGTCGGAGCCTGGGGCACTTCGCTGGCGTTGATGGCGTCCAACCGCTCACGCGCCTGTGCCACCAGTTCCTGTTCCTGCACATTATCGATCACGCTCTGCAACGTGGCCTTGGCCTGGAAGCGGTCGCCCAGCTGCACATACACATCGCCCAGAAGGATGAAGGCCCGTGCTTTCCAATGGTCGTAGCTCGGATAGCGCTTCACGAGCTCGAACACTTCGGTCTCGGCCTTGCGGTATTGGCCTTGGAGGTGGCGCACGTAAGCCATGTGGTACTTGGCTTCGGCACCAAGATGGTTGGTGCTGGCGGTGCTCACGACCTTGAACTTGGTGTAGGCCGCCTCGGTGTCGTTGCTGGCCAGTGCACCATAGGCGGCCACCAGACCGGCTTCGGCCTTCAGGTCGGCGGTGGCCTGTGCGTTGGCGGTCACGCGGGCAGCCACTTCACCGGCCTCTGCCATGCGCCCCAATTCCTTCAGGCTGCGCATCTGACCGACCTGGGCGGCCAGTGTGTTGCCGGGGAAGGTGGCGAGGGGCTCGAGCCTTCGGAAATATTCCAGCGCACCTTCCCATCGCTTGTCGCGGAAGAGGATGTCACTGGCGCCGTAGAGGGCGCTCTCCATGAAGTCCGTTCCGTTGCGGCCGATCACAGCCTCCAGGTCGGGTAGTGCCGCATCATGATCACCGGCGCGATAATGACAGTCGCCGCGATAGAAGATGGCGTTCAGCGAAAAGGCTCCCTTGGGGTACTTGTTCAGGTAATCACCGAAGGCCCCGATGGCCTGCGGACACTTCTCATCGAAATAGAGCTTTTCCGCGCTGCGGTAGTACTTCTCATCGAGGTCGAGCGTGGCCGGGTCCACGAACTGCAGCGAGCGCACATAGGCCTCATATTCGCCCACACGGCCCTGCTCCACGAAGATGCTCTCCAACCCTGCGAGCGCATCACGGGATCCGTCCATGGTGGGATACTGGACAACGATGGCCTTGAACCCCGCGATGGCATCGTTCGTGCGACCCTGGCGTTTGTGGATGAGGGCTTGCTGGAGCATGCTCTGGCGGACGTGGGGGCTGTTGGGATGTTGCTCCACCACCTGGCCGTAGTACTTCATTGCCTCGTCATCGTTCTCCAGGTTGATGTAGGTCTCACCCAGTTGGAATTTGGCATCGGCGGCGTAGCGTGAATCCGGCTTTTCCGAAAGCAGGCCCTTGAGGGTGGCGATCTTTTCGTTCAACTGGCGCTGCAATCCCTGGCAAACGCCTTTCTGGTATTGGGCATAGTCCCGGTCCGGAGAGCCGGTCCGAATGGCATCGTCGTACCACTTCACCGCCTGTGCATTGTCCTTCAGCACGAAGGAACAGTCCCCGATGCGGAGCATGGCATCGGACCGTTGCCGGGCCTCACCACCGCGGCCCGCCACGTAACGACGGAAGGAGGTGGCCGCCTCGTCGTATTGTTTCAACTTGAAGAAGGTGTAGCCCATGCCGTAACCGGCCTGCTCATACAGCGCAGTGCTGTAGGAGCCGGGCGAATTGCGCAGGTCGTCATACTTGCGCAGGGCGGCCGGCAGATCCCCCTGCCCGTAATAGCTCTCCGCCATCCAGAAGTGGGCCCGGGCGTTCACCTCCTGGTCAACCGGGTAGCGCAGTGCACGCTCGAAGAAAAGGGCGGCATCCGCATATTTTCGCCCCTCGTAAAGCTCCACCCCGCGGTCGTAGGCCAGCTTCTGGTAAGCTTCACGCAACCTCAGGTCCTTTCCCTGGATCTCATCCAGCGCGGCCAGTGCGTCCTCGTAGTTCCTCGTCTTTATGTACACGTTCAGCAAGAACTCATAAGCCTCATCCCTCCGCGACGTGCCGGGATAGGTGCGCAGGTAGTTCCGCAGGGCGTTGATGGCCTCGTGGTACGGGTCGAAGCTCAGCTCATAGCTCAACTTGGCATAATTGAAGAGGGCGTCCTCCTTCACCCTGGCATCGGCTCCGGTCTCATACGCCTTCTTGAACGCATTGCGGGCGTAGTTCTTCTCGTTGAGCTTGAGGTAGCAATCGGCCATGTGGTAGGTGGCCAGCTGGGCGATACTGTCGGCACCGTTGGCCACCAGGTTGAACTCGGCGAGCGCCTTCTGGCAGTCGCCGCTCCGGTAATAAGCATAACCCAGGATGTAGCGGTCACCACGCTCCACACCAGTGCGCTGAACGCTCTTCTGCAGGTATGGGATGGCCTCTGTGTACTTGCCACTGCGGTAATTGGCCTCGCCTGCCAACCGGTTGATCTCGTTGATCCGCTTGGTTCCCTCCGGATCCTCCAGCAAGGGTTTGACGTAGGTGTCCAGGTCGTCGTACTTGCCTTGCAGGAAGAGGATCTCTGCGATATAAAAGGGCACGAGCCTGCGGAAATCCTCATCGGTCTCCAAGCTGCGGAAACCCGTGAGCGCCGTCTCGTAGTTACCCCGCTCGTAGTGGATGTGTGATGCGTAATAGCGGCTTGGGGTTGCGTAAAGTCCAGTACCGTTCTGCACCTCGGCGAACTCCCCCAGCGCCCGCTCCTTGTCACCTTCTTGGAAGCTGGCATATCCGCGCTTGAAGCGGTACTCCTCCAGCTCAGCGGGTTCCAGTGAGAACCGATCCACCTTTTCGCTCCAGGCCAGCGCATCCCCCCACTTCTTCCCAGCGAAGGCATGCTTGAACAGCTCGTATCGGACAGCACCCACATGAAGGTCCTCCGGATGCTCGGCCATGAAGGTCAGGAGCCGATGACCTGCGTCGTCGTTGAAGAGCCTTACCGCACACAGGGCGGCATGGAATTCGGCCTCCACGCGGGCTGGGGCATGCGGGTCACGGATCCGCTCGATGACGCGCGACAGCTCATACTGGGCCGCGCCATATTTGGCCATGCTGAACAATTCCAGCGCATTGGCCAGATCGGCATCCGCATGTTCGTAATGGGCCGGTCGCTGAGCCATGGAACCTCCCCATGAGGCCAGCAATAGCGCAAGCATCACCGCTTGTTTCGCCATGATGGAACAGTGCTTCATCAAGTGGTCAAAGTTCATGGCCATGGCGCGGGCGACCGTCCGTGGAAGAGGGTACTTATCCACGCGGAGGTGTTCACCCCCCGTTCCAGCTGCAACTTCCCTGCCGGAAAGCGGTCGAGCATACGTTCCAACGGTGCAGCGCACCCGAAAATTTTGACCTTTGGACCAGCGAGCTGCCCAAGGCGGCTCATCACCATGAGCGACTCCCCCATCATCCTGCTGCACGGCGTGCGCATCTTCCAACGCGAGAACCTCGTGCTGAACAATGTGGACCTGAGCGTCCAGAAAGGCGAGTTCCTCTACCTCATAGGCCGCACAGGCAGTGGCAAGAGCAGCCTGATGCGCACCCTGTACGGCGATCTTCCGCTGAAGGAAGGCGAGGGTCATGTCTGCGGCTTCGACCTCACCTCGCTGAAACGATCCCAGGTACCCTATCTCCGCAGGAAGATCGGCATCGTGTTCCAGGACTTCCAATTACTTACCGACCGAACGGTGAACGCGAACCTGCTCTTTGTGCTGGAAGCCACCGGATGGAAAGAGGCCAAGCGGATGGATGAGCGGGTGCAACAGGTGTTGGAGAAGGTTGGATTGGCCAACAAGGGTTACAAGATGCCCCATGAGCTGAGCGGTGGAGAACAACAGCGGGTCAGCATTGCACGCGCCCTCTTGAACGACCCCGAGCTGATCCTGGCGGACGAGCCCACGGGGAACCTCGACCCCGAAACCACCGGCGAGATCCTGGACCTGCTCTTCGACATCAGTCGCAGCGGCCGCAGTGTGATCATGGCCACGCATGATTACTCGCACATGAAGAAGTTCAACACCCGGGTGGTGCGCTGCGAGAACGGGCAGTTGCTGGAGCTTGGCGCGGCAGGAACCGTTCAATGACGGGGCGACACGAAAGGTGCGCGGGCATGATGACCGAGCGTGATCGGCGAATGCCCTGAGCATCGCACCCGACCCCGCCGCTTTTCCATCACTTCCTCAACAGTGCCACGATCCGCGCAGCGTTCCGACGGTTGCTGAAGCGCTCCTCCAAAACGGCGACCCGATCTTCAAGGCTTTGCCCGTTGCAGGGCTTGGCCATGCAGGCCTGGATGCTATGCCGCATGGACTGCGGATCGTCGTGCACGTGGCACAACCGTTCCAGCCCGGTACCTTCCACCATCGGTGTGTTGCACACCACATGCCTGCCGGAGAACAGGCACAGCAGCAACTTCAGCTTGATACCAGTGGCCTGGAAGGTGGGCAGCACGTTCACCTGTGCACCCCGCACAAGGTCATGGATCGCCTCCGTACCGATGTTCTGCCGCAGCTCAACGTTCGCGGCCCGGGCCACTTCACGCCGTAATTCAGCGCTTGCATCACTACCGGCAATGATGAGCTTCACATCGAGGTCCTTGAATACCGTGCGCACCAGGTAAAGCGCGGCCTGGTCGTTCTCCGGCACACCGAGCGCACCATGATAAAAGGCATAGTCACCGATGCCATCGGGCACGGACACACGGTCCATGGCGTGGAAGGCCGGAATTTGGGTGACATTGTGGAAATGCGAGCCGAAGTAGGCCTCGTCCTTGGGCGAGATGGCCAGCACATGGTCCGCTTCAGCCAGCACCGGTTCGAACCGTTGTAGTTTATGTGCCTCGTTGATGAAGTATGTGCGCCGGAAGGTATTGCTGGCGGCCTTGGCCAACGCGCCATAATAGTCGTGCTCCACATTGTGGGCACGCACGATGCGGATGCGGCCGTGCAGGCGGTGATCGCCCAGATGATAGCAACAATGGAGGCCCTCGAACAGGATGGGATGCTCATCCTTCAACAACCGCTCCACCAAGGCATCTCCACGACGGCTCACCACCACGTAAGGGAGGCGGTTCAGCAGCTGCAGCTTCCCGGTCCGGCGCGGATAATAATATACACCGGCACACAGGGCCTCGAGGTCCTTTGCACGCGGTCGCCCATATTGGAAGCAGTGCAGATGGACCTTCACACCCAGGTCGGCCAGCGCCTTCACCTTGTAGAACACATCGATCACCCCTCCATAGCTGGGCGGGCTCGGAACATCAAAACTTACGATATGCAGGTGCTGTTCGCTCAAGGTCCTGGAAGAGCGCGGTCAAGACCGCCTTTTCGCGTTCGCCGTCGAGCGAAGCGGCCGCGAAAGTAGCGTTTTGGCGCAGGGTCTTCCGGGCCTCCGTATCCGCCTGGAGCGCAAGCACTTCCGCAGCGATGAGCCCGGGCTCCGGCCGGGGGATCACCACCCCGGACCCGTAACGCCGCACAATGCCCGCCACTTCAGGCAGGTCTGTGACCAGCACCGGGATGTGTGCCCGGAAATAGTCGAACAACTTGTTGGGCAGGCTGTAGCGGTAGTTCAGGTTGGTGTCCTTGTCCAGCGAAAGGCCCAGGTCCGCCGCACGCGTGTGGTCCATCAATCGCTCGTAGGGCATCCGCCCGAGCAGCCGGACACGGTCCTGCAGGCCATGCTCACCCACAAGCCGTTCCAGCACGGGCCAGGCATCACCGCTCCCGATCACAAGCAGCATGGCCCCAGGCAGTTCCCGCATGGCCAGTATGGCCTCCTCGCCGCCTCGGTCCACGTTGATACCCGCACCCTGCAGCACAAGCAGGAACCGATCCTCGGGCAGGCCAAGGGCAGCACGTCCGGGCGCAGGGCCCAGCGCGCGCGGCACGGGGATGTTTCGGACCACGTGCACCGGCACCCCGTAGCGCTCATGGTACACCGCGGCGATACTGGCGTTCACGGTCACCATGTACCTGAGCCGCGGAAGGATCCAGCCCTCGATGGCACGCCAGATGCGCTGCACGCGCGGGCGGCCCGCGAGTTCGGGCACCTCGGTGAACAGCTCGTGCGCATCGTACACCAGCGGCACACGCTTGATGCGCGCCGCCAGGTGATTGGCCGGCAGCGTGTCCAGGTCATTGCTCACGAGCAGGTCCGCCCGGCACAGCAGCAGCAGCAGGAAAAGCCGGATGTTGTACTCGGCATAGAAGAGCGGTCCGCGGTTGAAAAGCAGGCGCATGCGGTGGGTGGCATAGATCCTTTCGACCGCCGGGCTCTGTGCACGCCTGCGCCCCACCAGCAGCACCGCATGGCCCATCCCCTGCAGCACGGAACAGGTGCGGTGCACCCGGTTGTCCGTGGCCAGGTCGTTGGTGACCGAAACGATGGCACGCCCCATGCCGCAAAGGAACGCAAGCCCGGGGTGCGCGGAGGGTCCACTGCGCCGCCCTCCCGTAAACTTGCCGTCCATGATGGTCGAGCACGATGTTGACCTTGCCCCGCACACCACCTTCGGTGTGCCCGCCCGAGCCAAGGCCCTGGCGCGCTTCGGAACAGTGGAGCGATTGCGCGGCCTGCTGGCAGCCCCGGAGCTGGCGGATCTGCCCCGGCTCGTGCTGGGCGGCGGCAGCAACGTGCTCTTCACCCGCGATTGGGCGGGCGTGGTGCTGCTGAACGAGCTGCCCGGGCTCGCCGTGGTGCATGAGGACGCGGAACACGCCTGGTTGAAGGCCGGCGCCGGCGTGGTGTGGCATGACCTGGTGATGCACACCGTGGACCGCGGCTGGGGCGGCCTGGAGAACCTGAGCCTCATCCCCGGCAAGGTGGGGGCCGCGCCCATGCAGAACATCGGCGCCTACGGCGTTGAGCTCAAGGACAGCTTCGCATCGCTCGAGGCCCTGCGCATCGCGGACGGAGCGGTGGTGACCTTCCGGCCGGACGATTGCGGTTTCGGCTACCGGGAGAGCTTTTTCAAGCGGGAGGGACGCGACCGGTTCGTGATACTCAATGTGACCTTCCGGCTTCGGAAGCACCCCAGGCTCAGCACGGCCTATGGAGCCATCCGTGAGGTGCTTGCCGAACGCGGCATCCATACGCCCAGCGTGCGTGATATCAGCGATGCGGTGGTGCACATCCGCCGCAGCAAACTGCCCGATCCCGCCGTGTTGGGCAACGCAGGCAGCTTCTTCAAGAACCCCGTGGTGAATGCCGCACAGGCCGAGCGCATCCGTGCCGAACATCCCGATCTGGTGGCCTATCCGGCTGGCGAAGGCGTGGTGAAACTCGCGGCCGGCTGGCTTATCGAGAAGGCGGGCTGGAAGGGGCATCGCGCCGGAGCCTGCGGCGTACACGACCGCCAGGCCCTGGTGCTGGTGAACCACGGAGGCGCCCGCGGGGCCGAGGTGCATGCGCTCAGCGAACGCATCCTTCGCGATGTGCACGAGCGCTTCGGCGTGGAACTGGAGCGCGAGGTGAACATCCTGTGACCCGGTCGGGATCCAAAGCGAAGCAGGATCGCGGCTCGCGCTTTGGCCCGGCATTTCCGAACTTCGCTCAGATGCGTGCGCGCAACCTCACCTCTCCCTTACTGGTCCTGGCGGCCGTGGCCGCCTTCCTTCCCGGCTGCCGCAAGGAGGGCTCCCACTTCGGGAGCCCCATGCCCACGCCCGCCAATGTGGACCTTCCCGACTGGGTGCTCGACTCCATCGGACCCGTTCACGGTTCGACCCTGCTTACAGAGGAGGGCATCGCCCTTGGGAGGCGCCTGTTCCATGAGAAGGCGCTCAGCGACGATGGCTCCATGAGCTGTGCCTCCTGCCACGTGCAGGCCAATGGGTTCAGCGACCCGCAGCCTTTCAGCACAGGCACCAACGGCGCCGTGGGCACGCGAAACGCAATGGCCATCATCAACCTGGGGTGGGATGACCACTTCTTCTGGGACGGGCGCCGCCACAGCCTGGAGGAGCAGGCGCACGACCCGGTGACCAACCCCATCGAAATGGGTAACACGTGGCCGGTGGTGGTGGAACGCCTGCAGGCGGACCCCGCATATCCCGGCCTCTTCCGGGCCGCGTTCGGCACAAGCACCATCGACAGCAACCTGGTGACGCGGGCCATCGCCATGTTCGAACGCACCCTGGTGTCGTTCAATTCCCGCTACGACCGCTTCCGGTTCGAGGGCGACAGCCTGGCCCTCACCGAGCAGGAGCAACGCGGGCTCACGCTCTTCATGCGCGACGCCCACTGTGTGGACTGCCACAGCGAGGAGCTCTTCGCGGACCACGCCCTCCGCAACAACGGCCTCGACATGGTGCCGGCGGACCCCGGGCTGGGGGGTGTGACCGGCAATCCAGGTGATGTGGGCCGCTTCAAGGTCACCACACTTCGCAATATCGCTGCCACGGCGCCCTACATGCACGACGCACGCTTCGCCACGCTGGAGCAGGTGGTGGATTTCTACGCGGACAACGTTCAGTTGGGCGCCCCGGGGCTGGATGGGCACATGTTCCCGTGGATGGCCGGACAGGTCGACCTCGACACCCAGGACCGGGCCGACCTGGTGGCCTTCCTGCGCGCGCTCACCGACAGCACCTTCCTCACCAACCCCGCCTTCGGCGCGCCCTGAGGCGTGGCCGGGTATGTGCATCTTCGCACCGCCGGCAACAGGCCGGCGTGACCATCCATGGCCAATTCCGCCCTCCCCTACCGTGCCGCCCTGCCGCTCCTGCTCGCCATCGGCACCCTACATGCCCAACCGCAGGAGCTTACGCTGCGCGATGCCATGTTCAAGGCGGGGAACGACCTGGGGCCGGAGCGCCTGCCACAGCTGGCATGGGTGGAGGGTGCCGCCACGTACAGCTTCGTGAAACGCGATACACTCTGGGAGAACGGCCCGGGCAAGTCGACCGACCTGGTGGCGGCCACCCTGACCGAACTGAACCGCGCACTGCCGGACAGCGCCCGCCTCAAGGCGTTCCCGTTCATCACGTGGGAATCCCCCGCGCGCTTCCGCTTTGCCCACAACGCCCACATCTACACGTGGGACCGCGGTCGGCGGGTGCTCCATGCCCGGGTGCGGCTGATGGAAGGGGCGGCCAACGAGGACATGGGGCCCGGCGGTCGCGTGGCCTGCACCGTGGGCAACGACCTGTACCTCGCCCTGCCTGACGCTTCCGAAGCGCGCCGCATCACCAGCGACGGGGCGGACGGCATCGTCAACGGGCAGAGCGTACACCGCAACGAGTATGGCATCGAGAAGGGCACCTTCTGGGGGCCCTCGGGCGGAAAGCTGGCCTTCTATCGGATGGACGAGCGGATGGTAACCACCTACCAGCTGGAGGACATCGGCAGCAAGCCCAGCAGCTTCAAGGCGATCCGCTACCCCATGGCAGGCCAGGCCAGCCACCATGTCACCATCGGTGTGTACGACCTGGGGACCGGCAGGACCGTGTTCCTCAAGACCGGCGGGGCGGCCGACCAGTACCTCACCAACGTCGCATGGGGGCCGGATGAACGGCATGTTTACGTGGTCCACCTGGACCGCAGCACCACCAGCGCACGGATGGTGGAATACGATGCGGACACCGGCGACCCCCTGCGCACCGTGCTGGAGGAGCGCGACGAGCGCTATGTGGAACCGCTCGTGCCCATGCACTTCCTGAAGCGCGAGCCGCGACAGTTCATCTGGACAAGCGCACGCGACGGATGGACCCACCTCTACCTGTATGACCTGCGCACCGGGCTCGTGCGCCAGCTCACCAGCGGAACGTGGAATGTGAAGCGCATCGTGGGCCTGGATGCCGCAGAGAGCGCGGTGGTCGTGGAAGGCACCGACGTTGGCAGCGGCTTCATCGGTGAAGGGGCGGTACGCACACACCTGGTCCGCGTGGAACTCAACAACGGCCGCAGCACCCGGCTCACCTCAGCGCCGGGCACCCACCAGGGCCAGCTTAGCAGCGATGGGCGACTGCTGTTGGACAGCTGGAGCAGCACCACCGTCCCCGGCCGGGTGGAATTACTGGACGCACGCACAGGCCAGGGCATGAAGGTGCTGATCAACAGCCGCGACCCCCTCGCCGCCATCCGGCGCGGCACCGTGGAGCTGATCACCATCCCGGGTGAAAAGGGCGATCGCCTGCATGCGCGCCTGGTCAAGCCTGCCGGCTTCGACAGCCGCGAACGCTACCCGGTCATCGTCTACGTCTACAACGGCCCGCACGTGCAGCTCGTCACCGACAGCTGGCTGGGGGGTGCACCGCTCTGGATGCTACATGCGGCCGAGCGAGGCTACCTGGTGTTCACCGTGGACGGACGCGGCAGCCAGTGGCGCGGGCGCGACTTCGAGCAGGCCGTACACCGACGCCTGGGCGAGGTGGAATTGGCCGACCAACTGCACGGCGTGGCCTTCCTCAAGAGCCTCTCCTACGTGGATGCGGGCCGCATGGCCGTGCATGGCTGGAGCTTCGGCGGCTTCATGGCCACCAGCCTCATGCTTAAGGCGCCCGGCACGTTCAAGCTGGGCGTGGCCGGCGGTCCGGTGATGGACTGGAGCATGTATGAGGTGATGTACACCGAGCGCTACATGGACACGCCGCAGGAGAACCCGGCGGGCTACGCGGCCAGCCAGCTCGTCGGCAAGTGCGACTCCCTGCAGGGGGAACTGCTCCTCATCCATGGCCTCCAGGACGACGTTGTGCTTCCGGAACACAGCTACGCCTTCCTGAAGGACTGCATCGGCAGAGGCCGGCAGGTGGAGTTCTTCGCCTACCCCGGCCACGCGCACAACGTGCGCGGCCGGGACC
>CAZLGY010000048.1:0-7147 GCA_964559165.1 uncultured Chryseobacterium sp. | reverse complement strand
TGCACCTGATGACCATGGTCCTCGACCGCATCGACCGCAGCCTCCGCTCGGCGCGATGATGCGCTTACTTTCGGCGCGGCGAGCAAATCGACCCGCCCGGTTGTTCCAATCCAAAAGACCCACATGCGCAAGATCCTGACCCTGGCCCTTTGCATTCCCCTAGCCGCGATGGCCCAGACCACGTGGAACGTGGAGGTGGGCGGCAGCAACATCGGTGCGACGGATCCCTACTACGACCCGCAGGACCTGGTCATCCAGGTGGGCGATGTGGTGGTGTGGACCAAGATCAGCGGCACGCACAACGTGAACGGCAGCATCAACACCTTCCCGAACAACCCGGCAAGTTTCTATTCCGGCACGCCGGGACAGACCCAGTGGCCGTGGTCCTTCACCTTCACGGTACCCGGTGTGTATGAATACCACTGCGACCAGCAGGGCCATGCGGCCACCCAGTTCGGAACGATCACGGTGATCGACCCCACGAACGTGCAGGAATACCGCGTGCCGGAGACGGTGATGCTCTTCCCTGTGCCCGTGAACGACCGCCTCATGGTGTCCATCAACGGTTGCACCGGCGCACGCAGCGGGGAGGTGATCAACGCGGAAGGACGCATCGTACGCAGCCAACCGCTGGCCGACTCCCGGCTAAACACCGTGGACCTCAGCGGCCTGCCCGCTGGCAATTACTACCTCATGGTGCTGAGCGACGGCCGCGGGCCGATCATCAAGCCCTTCGTGAAGGAGTAAGACCGGTCAACGGACAACGACCAGGGGCGAGGTGAACATCTCGCCCTTGTTCGTGATGGCCCGCACCATATAGTGGCCCGCCGGGAGGGCGGAGAGGTCTGCCTCCACCGTGCGCATACCCGCGCCCACCGGCCCATCGTGAAGGCTCCTGACCGGACGACCGGTGGCCTCGAGCAGCTCGACGCGCCAGAACGCGGTGGCGCGGCCGGGCAGTTGAACCTGGACCGGGCCGGTGCATGGCTGGGGCCAGATGCGCAATCCCGACGAGGGCAGTGTCCCGGCAGCGATACCGGTGCCAGACGCGAGCGGGATGGCCAGGTGCGCCGTGGTGGCCAGACTCAGCCTGGCCAGCTGCTCGAAATAGGGCATGTCCAGGAACTCGGCAAGGTCGTTCGGCGTGTGGTACCGGGGGTTGGGGTCGTTGTCGAAGTCCTCAATGACCAGGATGGCTCCATAGTCCTCCGCCCAGAAGGAAGCATGGTCGCTGTAAAGTGCACCGGGGGTATTGATGGCGATGTTCGCACCCAGTGCGTAAAGCCCGTTCACCAGCAGGGCGGTGTCCTTGATGGCCAGCGAACTGCCCACCGCTCGGGCATGTATGCGCATCAGGCCATCGCCGTTGCCGTCGTATGCGATCGCATCCATGTTGACCACGCCGGCGATGGTATCATCGTTGGCAGCAGCCACACCCGCGTAGAAAATGCTGCCCAGCTTGCCCTGCCCCTCCTCGTCCCAGAAGTCGAAGACCCCGGTGTGATCGAGCTCCAGGTCGGCGAAGACGCGCGCGGCCTCGAGCGCCGCGGCAGTGCCACTGCCATCGTCATCTGCGGCGGGCGCCGCCACGGGTCCGCCGGGCATGGCATCGTAGTGGCCGCAGATGATCACCTTGCGGTCCGGGTGCACAAGGCCCGGTTTCACCGCCAGGATGTTCTCGCCCGTTCCCCCGCTGAACACCTGCACCGCGGGCGCGTAGCCCCACGAGGCAAGCTTCTGCTGGATGTAATCGGCCGCGATGGCGTTCCCCGTGGCGTTCTTGTGGCGGCTCACGATGGTCTGCGGGCCATTGCCCACGTCCACCGGCAGCTCACCGCTCAGCTCCTCCACGTAGTGCATCATGCTGTCGATGCTTGTGGCGTTCAGCATGGCCGCCACCGCCGGATGCTGGGCCTGCAGTGAGGGGCATGCGGCGCAGAGCGCCGCCGCGAGAAATAGATCCCTGGCCATCTTCAGGCGCGGGCTTACTGGACCACCACGCGCTCCACGAAGGTGCGCTGTTCCGTGCGAACGGCCACCAGGTAGGTTCCCGGCCTTCCGTGCATGGGGATGGTGAGGGTGCCCGAGGAGAGCGCCGGACGGGCCACCTCGCGCCCACCTGCGTCATACACCACCACCTCCCGCACACGGCCGTTCACCCCGGCGATGCGCAGCACACCGTCCCGCACCGGGTTCGGATACACGCGCACACCCAGGTCGACAAGCCCGTCGACGCCCACCGACAGGTCGGTCAGCTGCACCTCCTTCACCAGCACGGGCGTGCGGTCCGCATTGTTGTACATGGTCTCGAAGGTGTCGATCGGGGCGCTGCCGTAGCTGAACATCTCCTGGTTCCAGCGCGCCGGTGCCGTCTGGTACCAGAAGCGGGCCACCACGTTGATGGGTCCGGTGTAACCGCTCATCGGCACATGGTAATGCACCACATCACCACCGCTGCCTTCAATGCCCAGCGCGTCGCGGTTGAAGTCCTGGTCCCAAGCCGGCACGCCCACGATGGCGCAGGTGTCATACGCGAAATGCCCGGCGGTGAAGCCTTCCGGCACAAGGCGGTTGTCCTTCAGGTGCTGGTCGGCGCGCAGCAGAACGGTGGTCCTATCCCCATTCACATCCCCGATCACATGCTCGTAGATCTGGGCCTGGCCCGCATCGGTGATCACGTCGTAGTGGGGCTCCCAGTCGGCGTCGTGGCCCACCACTTCGTAGGTGTCGTCGAAACCGCCGCTGCGGAACAGGGTATCCGTGCCGGTGGCATCCAGCACCAGAAGCTCCACGAAGGCCCTTCGGCTGGGGTACCCGCTGGGGAACTTGTGTCCCGCCAGGTTCAGCAGGGACACATCGATGAAAGCCGTATCCGCCGTGCGGTCCACCACGGAAGCGTCCATCAGCAGGCTCTGGTCCTGGAGCAGGCGCAGCGTCCGTGCGATGGTGCTGTCGAACTGCGTTTCATTCGCCGTAAGGCCCAGCGGACCGATGTTGTCCTTCATCAGCCCGAGCATGAAGCTGTTGGCGCCGGAGAAGTGGTGCATGCCGAACGGGAAGCGGCGCTGCAGGAAGAGATAGAGCGCGGAGATCACCACGGCATCGTCGTTGCGCGGAACGTGGCAGCCCTGGCAGCTGATGCCGTTGGGGTCGCCGTTCAGGTCGTTGAAGCGGCTGTTCAACCATTCGTGGTAGGTGGCCTGCTCCACGAAGGTGCCCCCGGTGAGGTCACCCTGCAGGTCCACGGTCTCTGTGATCAATGTGTGGCAGCCGGCGCAGAGGGCACCGCTGTTGATATGGGCACCATATTGGGGCTGGTACCCCACGAAGGAGGTCATCGGTGCCGCGAAGAGCGGCGGGGTCTGGCCGGGCGCGCCATAGGGACCGTAGAGGGGCCGCCCGAGCGTATCGAACCGCAGGTCGCCGCTGAAGAGGAGGCCAAGGCTGTCTGCGCTCTGGATGTGGCACGACACACAGCTCACACCATCAAGACCGATCTGGTCCTGCTCGAGCTCGGCAATGGAATAATGTCCGGCACCCGAAAGGAACTTGTCATGCCGGCCCATGGGGGCGTGGCAGCTGGTGCACTTGTCCTCGATGATGCCCTGCAGCGCGGGATTGACCAAGCCCTCATGGCTCACCTTGGCACGCCAGAAGGGATCGCGGGCGCTATTCGCCATCATCGTGCTGCGCCAGTCATCCACAACGTTTACGTCCACACCGTTGGAGTCCACGCCGGCATAGCCCATGGGATCGTGGCCATGGCAGCCTTCACAGTTGCCGCTGGCCATGAAGTAGTTGTTCTGGCCGAAGGGCAGGCCGGCGCCACCGCGCTCAGCGCCGAAGCGCTTGAGCTCTTCGGCGGAGTGGTAGGCCTTGGCCACGGTGGGGCCGCCATCGGTCCAGGCGATCAACACGGCCACGATGGTGGCGAGCGCCAGCATCACGCCAAGGCGCATCAGAGTAAGGCTTCGCTTCATGCGGACGTTCCTTGAAGGAGGGCCACAAGTTAGCGCCATCCGGTCAGGCGGCGCCACACCGGAGAGGGCATCACCCTTGATGTCCTGACCGGCGGATCAGCTGCCGCGCTGGCTGCCCTTGCGCACGGTGCTGCCGGCGCTCTTGGCCTTGGTGCCCGCACCCGGCTTGGGCGCGTTCGCCTTCTTCACGGCCACATCGGCCTTCGGGGCCTTCTTGCCCTTGGCGGCCGTGGACTTGGCCTCGGCGGGCTTCTCCTCCTCCTTGGTCTCCACCTTGGCATCCAGCGCGCCGGCGCGCGCCAGTTGCTCGTACCATGCGAACAGCTTGCGCAGGTCGCTGCCATAGATGCGGCTGCGGTCGTGCTCGGGCAGAACCTCCCCCAACTTCTTCCAAAGGGCCTCCTCATCGCCCTTGGGGTCGACGCTCAGCTTGCCCTTTTCTGCAGCGTGCAGCTTGGCCAGCACGTCCTTCAAGGGCACATCATCGCCCGTGGTGAACATGCTGATCTCCTCCAGGGAGCTCATCTTCATGGATGAGGGCACCGGCACGCGCTTGCCATCGATCAGGCTTTCGGCGATGATCGCCTGGCGGGCCTGCGCCACCACGCGGAACAGACCGGACTTGCCGGCCACGGAAATGATCTTGCTGAGGTCCATGTGCGGTGCAAAGCTAGCGGGCGGCGGTCAATGGCCGCAGGTCTCCCCCGGAAGGAAGCGGTCCCAGCGGCGGATGGTGAGCAGGGTCACCTTGCCCTGGGCGTCCTCAAGCGGAGTGGGCTGCATGAAGCCCCCCAGTTCCACCACCAGCCCGGCGGCCGGGTCGCCACCTGCGTTGCGGAAGCCCTCCTCGATGTCGGCCGCCTCCGGATCGAAGCGCACCAGCATTTCGCGACCGCTGTTGCATTCGCGGAAGCTCCACACGTTGGGACGGCTCTGGTGGAAGGTGCCCTTGAGGGAGTCACCCACGGCCGGTATAAGCTCGATCGTGTCACCTGCCAGGGTATGCCCTTGGGCCGGGAGCAGGGTGGTGCCGTCAGCGGCGTAGCGCACCAGTGTGCCATCGGTCCCCACAGCGAAGCGCTGAATGCTGCCGCCTCCATCCAGTGCCACTTCCAGGCGGCCCTGCTCATCCATGCGCCAGCGCCCCCACCGGCAGGTCATGCGGCGCTCATCGCCGTCGGTCAGCCTTCGCTCCTGAAGCACACATCCGCCGAAGGCCCACAACTGCAGATCGGTACGAAGGCCGTTGCAATCGGTGCAGGGCAGCACGCCACCGTAATGGCCGGGTGCCGCAATGGGCTGCGGGGCCTGTGCGACGGGCCCATCGGCCGGGGCCGGGCCATCGCCGGCGCATGCGCCGAACAGCAGGGCCAGTAGCGGGATCAACGGGAGGCGGTTCGTGGTCATCAGGTCTTCTGCTTGCGCTTGCGGGCAGCCGGGAACAGGATGTTGTTCAGAATGAGGCGGTAGCCGCTGCTGTTGGGGTGCAGGCTGAGGTCGGTGGGCGGATCGCCAACCATGTGCTGATAGTCCTCCGGGTCGTGGCCACCATAGAAGGTCCACTGGCCAAGCGCATGCTCACCGTGGATGTACTTGACAGTGCCCTGAGCCTTGTTCTCCCCCATCACCGTGACGCCCGGCTTCACCAGCCCCCGGCGGAACGCGGTGGTCTGGCCCATGAAGCCGCGCACCACCTGCTCATGGCTCTGGCACAGCATGGTGGGCACGATGTCCCATTTGGCACTGAAATCGAAAAGGGTGAAAAAGTCGCGCTCCTCGCCGATGCTGCCGTGGATGTCCGTGGCGTCGATGTTGCTGAACTCGTAGACCATCGGGTCGGTGACCAGCCGGAAGTCCTTGAAGGCGAACGTGCGGCCGAAATCGATGCGCTGCTGCGCGGCGGGGTCGATGGGGTCGTGGTCGAACTCCGGGGTGCAGATGTCCACGCCTTCGGCCGCCAGTGCGATGTCGTAGCTGTCCGTGCCGCTGCACATGGTGAACAGGTAGCCGCCGCCGGCCACATAATCGCGGATGCGGGTGGCCACCGCCAGCTTCATCAGGCTCACCTTGGAAAAGCCGAGCCCTGCGGCCATCTCCTCGCTCTCCTTGACCTGGGCGATGTACCACGGCGCACTCCGGTAGTTGCGGTAGAACTTGCCGTACTGGCCGGTGAAGTCCTCGTGGTGCAGGTGCAGCCAATCGTACTGCGGCAGCACGCCGGCGATCACCTCCGGGTCATAGATCCGCTCATAGGGGATCTCCGCATAGGTCATCACCAGGGCCACCGCATCATCCCAGGGCTGGAAGCTTGAGGGAGCGTAAACGGCGATGCGCGGGGCCTTCTCGAGCTTCACCACCTCCATGTTCACTTCGGGGTCGGCGATCTCCGCCAGGATGGCCGCCGCCTGCGCATCGGCGATCACCTGGTGCGTCACCCCACGGATGCCGCACTCCTGTTCGATCGCGGGGATGTTCTCGATCAGGAAGCTGCCGCCACGGTAGTTCAGCAGCCAGTCCACCGTCACATCCCGCTGCAGGGTCCAGAAGGCGATGCCGTAAGCCTTGAGGTGGTCTCGCTGGCTGCCATCCATGGGGATCAACAGCTTGGAGGCCTGCAGGCCTTCCGCTGCGAACAGCGCCGCGGCGAGCAGCAGCCAGCGGGACAGGCCGCGTTCAAAAGGGCGCTTGATCGTCGGCATCGTCGTTCATCCGGCTGGGTCGGGTGATGGTCCGCATGCCATCGGACCCCGTGCTGTCCAGGCCCGGCGCCATTCCCGTGGTCTCCAGGTCGGCGAATTTAGCCAGCTCCGGAATGAAGCGTAGCAGCACGGTATCCAGCGCCCCGTTCCTGTGCTTGGCGATGATGCACTCGCCGATGCCGAGTGTGCTGCCGTAATGGTCCTCCAGGATCTTGTAGTACTCCGGTCGATACAGGAAGCACACCAGGTCGGCATCCTGCTCGATGGCGCCGGATTCGCGCAGGTCGCTCAGCTGGGGTCGCTTGTCACCACCTCGCGTCTCCACGGCACGGCTCAACTGGCTCAAGGCGATGATGGGCACGTCAAGTTCCTTGGCGATGCTCTTGATGCTGCGGCTGATGCTGCTGATCTCCTGTTCGCGGTTGCCCCCCTTGTTGTCCGTGCCGGAGGTCATCAGCTGCAGGTCGT
>CAZLGY010000047.1:0-19700 GCA_964559165.1 uncultured Chryseobacterium sp. | reverse complement strand
GCCGCGCACGGCACGGTGACCCGCCACTACCGCATGCACCAGCAGGGCAAGCCCACCAGCACCAACCCCATCGCCAGCATCTTCGCATGGACGCGCGGCCTTGCCTTCCGTGGCAAGCTGGATGGCAACCAGGCCCTCGTGGACTTCTGCACCAAGCTGGAGCAGGTCTGCATCAGCACCGTGGAGAGCGGCCGTATGACCAAGGACCTTGCGGCATGCATCCACGGCGAGAAGGTGGACGCCAGCCACTATCTCACCACCGAAGGCTTCATGGCAGCGTTGCGTGAGGAGCTGGAGCGCGGCATGGCGTGATGCAGTGGAACGAACAAGCAGGCGAGGGGCGTCCGCGGGCGCCTCTTGCCGTTGAAGGCACATGAGCGACCAGCGCACGGGGGCACGCGACCTGGACCGGCTGGCGGTGCCCGCGATCATCAGCGGCATCGCCGAACCGGTGATCTCCCTGGTGGACACCGCCTTCGTGGGCCGGCTGGGCACGGCGGACCTGGCGGCGGTAGGCATCGCGAGCAGCTTCTTCCTCCTGGTGGTGTGGGTCCTGGCACAGACGCGGAGCGCTGTATTGGCCGTGGTGGCCCGCTACTTCGGGGCGGGGCGGCTGGTCGAGGTGGAGGGGCTGGTGCCCATCGCCATCTGGATGAACTTCATGCTGGGGTCCGGCTTCTTCGTGCTCACCAACGCGTTCGCGGAGCCCATCTTCCGCATGTACAATGCTGAGGGAGCCATTCTGGAAAAGGCGGTCGCGTACTATCACATCCGCAGCTTCGGTCACCCCATCGTGCTGGCCACCTTCGCCATCACCGGTGCGTTCCGCGGCATCCAGAACCTGCGCTGGAGCATGTGGATCAGCATTGTGGGCGCTGTGGTGAACGGGCTGTTGAACCCGCTGCTCATCTTCGGCGTGGGTCCTGTGGAAGGCATGGGCATTGAAGGCAGCGCCTGGGCCAGCCTTATCGCACAGGTGATCATGTTCGGCATGGCCGTGCAGATCCTGCGTACCCGTACATCCTTCAGGCTGGTACCGACCAGTTGGGCACATCCGGAACTGAAGGGGCTTTGGTTGCTGAGCAGCAATCTATTCGCGCGCACCATCGCCCTGAACCTGTGCTACTACCTGGGCAACCGCTATGCGACCGGGTACGGCGAAGGCTACATCGCAGCGCACAGCATCGCCATGCAGGTGTGGCTCTTCAGCGCGTTCTTCATAGATGGGTACGCAGCAGCAGGCAGTGTGCTCATCGGCAGGCTGCACGGGGAGGAGAACTGGAAGGACCTTTACCGGATGGGCTGGCAGGTGGTGCGCAAGAGCGTCTGGATCGGCGCCTTGCTGTCGGTCATCTATGCGGCAGGCTATTCGCACATCGGGAGCCTCTTCACGCAGGATGCCGCCGTAATGGGTCTGCTCAGCGGGGTGTTCTGGCTGGTGGTCATCACCCAACCCATCAATGCCGTGGCCTTCGCCTTTGATGGGGTATACAAGGGCCTTGGAAATGGCAGGCTGTTGCGCGACGTATTGCTGGCCTCCACGTTCTTCGCCTTCATCCCGGCCATCGTGATCATGGACCGGTCCGGTTTCCTACTGCATGCCATCTGGTGGTCCTTCCTGGCATGGATGCTTGTGCGGGGGGTGATGCTGGCCCTGCACTTCCGCAACCACTACCTCCCCCTCGCACGGGCGGACCGCCATGTTCCGCGCTGAAACCGGACGCGTTAGATTCGCGGCATGAAGCGCCGCATCGTTCTGCTCATCGCCTCCCTGGCCCTGATCGCCGCACAGGCCCAACAGACCGCTCCGAAGGCCCCTGCCAAACAGCGCAAGGACACCCGTCCCCTTGCCGACCGCATCTGGTTCGGCGGTGGTGTGGGCCTGTCGTTCGGCACGGTAACGGCCATCCAACTGGACCCGCTGGTGGGCTACAAGGTGGACACCCTGGGCCGGTTCACCGCTGGCATCGGTGCCAGCTACTGGTACTTGCGTGACAACCGATTCGCATCAGACAACACGTTGGAGGGGTACGGCTACCGTCCCTTCCTGCGCTACCGGTTCTTTGAGCAGGCCTTCGCCCATGCGGAGTTCCTGCACATGAACGTGGAACCCTACCCCCCTCCCATCGAGCGAACGGAGCGAATCTGGGTACCACACCTGTTGGTGGGGGGCGGCTATGCACAACCCGTGGGGGAGCGCAGCTCCATCTTTTTCCAGGTGCTGTTCGATGTCCTACAGGACCCCAACAGCATCTATGCGGACCAGGGGCCGATCCTCGGTGGTGGCATCGGCGTTGGCTTCTGAACCGACGGGAACAGCGGATCCGAGCGGATACCCTATTTTCGCCGCCCGTATACCTGAACCACCGCATCATGGCTTCCACGTCCGACGTCAACATCGGTTCCTACATCCGCTTCAATGGCGACATCTGCCAGATCATGGAGTGGCAGCACCGCACCCCGGGCAACCTGCGTGCCTTCTACCAGGGGAAGATGCGCAACCTCCGCAACGGCAAGCTCAATGAGCACCGTTGGCGCAGCGGCGAAACCATGGAGGTGCTGCGCGTGGAGGTGCATGAACTGCAGTACCTGTACCGCGAGGGGGACAACCTCGTGTGCATGAACCAGGAGAATTTCGAACAGGTGTACATCCCCGTGAGCCTGTTGGGCGATGCCATGAAATTCCTGAAGGAGGAGATGGTGATCCAGATCGGCTTCGAGAGCGACACGCCGATCTTCGCGCGTCCACCGAAAGTGGTGGAGCTGACCGTGACCGAGGCGGAACATGCGGTGAAGGGCGACACCAGCAACAAAGTGATGAAACAGGCGAAGTTGGAGACCGGCGCGGACATCTTGGTGCCCATCTTCGTGGATGCCGGCACGGTGATCCGTGTGGACACGGAGACCGGCGACTACCTGGACCGTGTGAAGAAGTAGGTTCCTATGGACATGGAGGGAGCCCTGCCTACCGGTGGGGCTTCCACGTTTTCCGTGAGGCCTTCCGCTACCTTTGACCACCGATCACAGCACAGTGAAGCTCACCGTCCCCCAAACCGCCGCCCAGATCGCCCAACTGATCGGCGCACAGGTCCTCGGCGCCACCGACAGGTCCGTTACCGGTATCAATGAGATCAACCGGGTGGAGGATGGTGACCTGGTGTTCGTGGACCACGAGAAGTACTACGAAAAGGCGCTGAACAGCGCGGCCACCACCATCCTCATCAACAAGGAGGTGGCGGTGCCGGATGGCAAGGCCATCATCATCTCCGACGACCCCTGCCGCGATTACAACCTGCTTATCCGTCTTTCCATGCCCCGGGCGGGATGGTCTGATGGCGGGCGTACCATCGGTGCGGACAGTGAGGTGCATCCCAGCGCCGTCATCGGACCACATGTCACCATCGGAAGCGGCTGCATCATCCATCCCGGTGTGGTGATCTACGAGCACACCACCATCGGCGACCGCGTGATCATCCACGCCAATACGGTGATCGGTGCGGACCCGTTCTATTACAAGAAGCGCCCGGCCGGCTACGACAAGATGGTTCCAGGGGGCAGTGTGGTGATCGAGGATGATGTGGAGATCGGGGCGCTCTGTACCATCGACCGCGGTGTCAGCGCCGACACCCGGATCGGGCGAGGCAGCAAGCTTGACAACCACATCCAGGTGGGGCATGACACGCTCATCGGTGCGGGGTGCCTCATCGCATCCCATGTGGGCATCAGCGGTGCGGTGGTGATCGAGGATAACGTCACGCTTTGGGGCCAGGTGGGCGTACCCAGCAAGTTGCGGATCGGCAAGGGCGCGGTGGTGCTCGGGCAAAGCGGCCTCATCAACTCGCTGGAGGGCGGCCGCACTTATTTCGGGAGCCCAGCGGGCGAATGGAAGACCAAGATGCGCGAGGTGGCACTGCTGGCCAGGCTGCCCGAGCTTTTCAAGCGGATCAAGGACTGACGCATGGCACGGCTGGAGCGGATCATCGAGCGGTTGGAGCTGAAGGAATTCCAGCTCAAGGCCCTGCTCGATGTGACCAGGGCCATCGCCAACAACGTGCCGCGCACCGAACTGCTGAACCTGTACGAGCGCATCATGCGCGACGACCTGGGCATCACCCGGTTGATGCTGTTCGAGCACCTGGGAGGTGGTTGGGAACGCACCGTCAACTATGGTTCCAACACCAATGGCAGCGCGGTGGACATAACACTGGCGGCGGAACGGTACACGGACATCCAGGTGATCGGCAGCACAGGGGCCATGGAACTCGGTGCGTTCGATGTGGCGGTGCCGGTAAAGCACCATGAGCGCACACTGGCGTTCCTGCTCATCGGAGACATTGACGAGGACGAGCAGCGGATGAGCCCCGCCGTGAAGCACCTGAACTACATCCAGACATTGACCAACCTGATCGCCGTGGCGCTCGAGAACCAGCGGCTGGCACGGGAGGCGATGGTACGTGTACGTGCGGACCGGGAACTGGAACTGGCGCGTGAGATGCAACGCATGCTGGTCCCCTCCGAACTGCCGGACAACAAGGTGCTCCAGGCTGATGCCTGGTACCGACCGCACGACCGGGTGGGCGGCGATCACTATGACTTGATCACCCTCGAGGATGGCAGTTACCTGGCCTGTGTGGCGGATGTGAGCGGCAAGGGTATCGCTGCTGCACTGCTGATGAGCAATTTCCAGGCGAACCTGCATGCCAGTGTACGCCACAATTCGGACCTGGTGGGGCTGGTGCATGAGCTCAACGCCCGGGTGCAGGCGAACGCCCGTGGCGAGCGGTTCATCACCCTGTTCATCGCCCGTTACGAGCCGGGAACGCGGGAGCTCACGTACGTCAATTGCGGACACAACGCGCCGCTCCTGCACGATATCAATGGTATCCGTTCGCTGCGCGACGGGTCGATCGCGTTGGGCATGATGCCCCAACTACCCTTCCTGCAATTGGGCCGTGTCAACATCCTGCCCGGGTCCACCCTGCTATGCTATACCGACGGCTTGGTGGAGCAGGAGGATGCGGCGGGAGCAGACTTCGGCACGGCACCGATCGAAGTGCTCCTGGCGAGTTCAGCGGAAGCGGGACCCGGTAACCTGAACGAGGCCATCATGCAGGCCTATGAGGAACATCGGGGAGGCGAGCCGGTCCTGGATGACATTGCCCTACTGACCTGCCGGTTCCACTGAGCCCTGCTACCGTCCGGTCATGACGGAACGCTGCACCGGGTATTTCAGGTCGAAGAGGACGAGTATCAGGGTGAAAGCCCAGAAGGGCACTGCCGCCTTGTCGGTATCGAGGAAATTATTGAGGGCACCGTGCAGGTAGTAGGTCACGAGGCCCAGGATGACCACCATAACGAGCTGGCGGTCGTGGCCGGGCGGCATCCGTCGATGCAACCGGATACCCACCACCAGCGAGGCCACCACCAGTGCGAGCATCAGTCCAAGCCCCGGCAGGCCCTGCTCACTAAGCGGCCCCAGATACTCGCTGTGCGCATTGCCGCCCTCCCCGAAATTCGTGGAAATGATGGTACGGTCCTCTGATGCCTGGAACGGTGCATATTGGAACATGTACGTGCCTGGTCCCCAACCGAAGACCGGTCGCTCCATGAACATCCGCATGGCGGAGTTCCAGCGGTTGATACGCTCCAGGTTGCTGGCGTCGCTGGAGATGTTGGAGATGGAGCGCACATGCTCTCCGAGGTCATCGGAGGATTCCTCGCGGTTGCGTTCCAATGCAATGGTGATCTGTTCGGCGTTCACCCAATAAAGCCCCCCCAGGACCACGGCTCCCATACCCAAGGCCCACAATGGCACCTTCAGGCGGATGATGAAGAACAGGCCCAAGGCGCCGGCCAGGCTGAGCCATGCGGCCCTGGTGTAGGAGAACACCAGCCCCGCTACCAGCAACCCGAATACCACCACGATCAAAAGGCGCTGCCATCCAGTGTAACCCGAACGAAACAGGGAAGCAAGGACAAAAGGCAGGAAGAAGGCGATGATGGCACCATAGCTGGTATGGTCCTTGAAGAACGGTGTCATCACCCAATGTGCCGGGTCATGCGCAAAGTCGAACTGCGCGTGGTGGATGAGCGTGTACACGATCACCACCACGAGCCCGCCCAGATAGGACCAGATGAACCGCTGCATGCGGCTGCGCCCGGTGAAAACCGCAGACAGCATCAGGAACATGGTGGTGATGAACCAGCCCCGTGCAAGAAAGGATTTCAGCGATACCAGCGGCATGCTGCTCGGAAGGATGCAGATCGCCATCCAGGCGGTCTGGAAGAGGATGATGCGTGTGAGGGGATGGTGCAGCAGGGACCTGTCCACAAGGCCTGGTTCAAGGCAGAACTTGAGTACGAAAAGGAGCGTGAGCCCCACCATGAGCGGCTCGGTGGGCAAGGATACCCCGATGCCACCGATATCCAATTCCTCCAGGTTGATGGACAGCGGTGTGGCAAAGGCGATGAAATAGAGCAGCCTATCGACCGCCGTGAACATCGCCCAGATGAGCAACAGGGCGACGGGCAGGAGGCTCAGCCAATAGAACTCAGCCGCCATCAGTGCCACGTTCAGCAGCACGAAGGCGAGGCTCGCCAGGAAGACCGCGTGTTCCTTCAACCGTGGCATGATCGGTCAGCCCCGCTGGTCGCGCCACATCAGCATGAGGTAGGCCAGCAAGAGGGCACTTACGACCGTGAGCAACAGGACGAGCCAGCGCACGGGGTACACCTTCTTGTCGCTCACCTCCGGATACACGATCACGTTGGTGTAGGTCAGCTCCTTGGTGACATCATTGACGACGCGTTCATGCTCCGTGAGCAGGCGATCATAATTGGCACGGAACATATTGCTGAGCTCCTGCATGGAGCGGAAGGTCCCACCATTGACCTCCAGGTCGCTCATCATGCGCCGCACCTCGGAGAGCTTCGATTCGGGGGCCCCACTTTCCATCATCCGCATGTAGCCCTTGGTCAGCTCCTTCGTTTGTCCGTAATAATCGAGGATGCCCTTGCGCGTGCGCAGGGTATCCATCACTCGTTCAACGGAATCAAGCTTGCTCCGGGCATGGTCGAGCGAACGTTGTGATATCGCCAAGACCTCGTAGGATTTCTCGCGCTGCAGCCTTCGGGACAGCAAATTCACCTGCTCCAGCATGCCGTTCACAAGGTCGCGTGCACGGCGCGGATCCTCATCGATGACCTCGATACGCACAGACTCGTAGGTGGTCTTGCTGATCTCCACCCGCTCGAGGAATTCATTGTACAGCGCAAAGTAGCCACCCTGGGTGGTGGTATCGATGTCATAGACCGCAGCCAGGTCGAAGCGCTTGATCAAGCTGTCCCGGATGCTGTTGCTCTCAAGCAACTGGAGCAGCTGATCGGTGCGGGTCTCAACGCTGTAACTGTTCAGGTTGACCGGATAGACCACGGCACCGCTGCTGTATCTGGGAGGCATGAACACCGGCATCGTGGCGATGGTCGCGATCACGGCCGCCGCCACTGCCACAACGGCCAGGGTTCGCCAGTTGCGAAGGGCGATCCTCATCGAACGCTCAAAGGTCAGTTCAGCAGGCATCTGGTGGTGTTCTTGGAGTTAAGTCTGCACGCAGGATAGCAAGGGCGACGAACAGGAGCAACCCGCTCATGGCACCGGAAATGAGCATTATCCAAGGATGCGGATAGGCGGGCTTGTCGTCGACGGTGGCGCCGTCGAGCACGAACATGAAGGGGATGCGACTGTCGAGCTCGGCACGCACCATGTCCCGGCGCGCGCGAAGCTCATTGATGCGCCAGCTCCACTTGATGACCTGTTCGCTCAGGACCAGATAGGGCCCACCGGTGACGGCCAGGCCCCTGAAGCGCTCCTCCAATGCCCGGATGGCACGTTCGTCGTTCTTTACGATCGCGGCACCCAGGTATTCATTGTAGCGTTCGGCCTGCGACTCGTAGTCATGGGCGCCCGCCCGCTGCAGTTCCGAAAGGCTGTCCGTAAGCAGTCGCAGATCTCGTTCCGCGGCCACCACCTGCGCATCGAGCACGGCGAGGGAGGCGCGCAGGCGACCGGCCATCATTTCACGCCACACGGTATCGACCTGGGCGCAGATGAAATCGACCATGTCCTTGGCGCGCCGCGCATCGCTGTCAAGCACCTCCACCTGGATGCTGTTGAAGCGGGTCTTGCGGAACGTCACCCTGTCCTCATAGGCGCTGATGAGCTCACGGTACGGATGGCGCGCATCCGGCTTGACACCGTAGGCATTGTAGAGATCGAACCGCTTCGCGGCGCGGTCGCGGATGGTGGCAGAACGAAGCACCTGCATCAAATGGCCCAGGTCCTTCTCCTCCCCCAATGCCAGCAGGTCATCGCCGGTGGTCCGGTTCTCGGCCAGCAGGGCCTTGCCCACCGAATTGGTCACAGCCGGGAAGACCACCGCTTCGGCACGGAACTTGGGGGTTATCAGGAGGTAGGCGAGCCAGCCACCGATCACGCCCGCTGTGAGCAGCACGAGCAACGCCTTCCATTGACCGCGTACCAAGGCCCGAACCAAGTCGGAACGCAAGAGATGGGAGGAGGTGGCGGACACGTTGACAGTTTCAAATGCCTTGGAGCGGCAACGGGTGGCTAAAGTAGGTCATCCAGCCGCTACCGAACAGCAGTACCGTGCACCTAACGCCGCAACGGCAGATTCATTGCCTCCCGCAACAGGGAGGGCCTGACAAGTCCCGCTGCGGGCAAAAGGACCACGACGAACAGGGCTGTCACCGGGGCTGCAAGGGATAGCGACCAGGAACGGGTCAGGTAGGTCACCACCACCATCATGGCCATGAACAGGAGGGCGCTCAACACCACCTGGCGAATGCCGCCGATGCGATGTGTATCCAAGGCAAGACGGGCCTGGACCAGCGCGGTCAGCCATTGGGTGATCAAGCTTGCCCACGCAGCACCCTCCACCTGCCAGCGCGGGATGAGGACAAGGTTCAGCGCGATATTCAGCAACGCGCCCCCGCCGGCCACGTAGTTAAGCGTGCGCAGATCACCCGCGGCGGTGATCAGGCTGCCGAACACGTAGGTGACACTGACCCCGACGAAACAGTGGACCAATAGCCGGAAGGAGGATACAGCTGCGGGATCCAGGTCGGTATACAGCAAGGCAAGCAGGTCGCCGGCACGCCAATTGACGAAAGCGGAAACCGCCAGCCCACCCCCCAACAGGATCCGCAAGGCGAGCAGCGCCAGCGGTCCCACCTCCTCCCCCTGTCGCAATTGCCTGCTGAACATGGGAAGCAGTAATCCGGCGAACAGGTACCCCAGCATGTTCAATGCCTCGAAGTAGCGGAACCCCTGTGCATAGACCCCCGCGTGGTATGCGCCGTTCTCCAGGAGCCGCTCCAACATCAGCGTATCGGTCCGGTAATAGAACGTCATCAACAGGATGAGCAGGGCGTAAGGGAAGCTCTGCCTGAGCACCACCCTGCTGAAAGCGAGGTTGAAACCGAAGCGGGCACCACCGCTCAACCGCAGTGTCATTGCCAAGGCCACCAGGAAGGTCACTCCATAGGCCAGCGTCTGTGCCCAGATGAACCACTCGATGCGGAACGACAGGGCGGACGCACCACCCCACAGTAGCCAGCCGACGATGGCGATGAGCAGCAAGCGGTCGAGCACGCTGAGCAGGCTGTCCCACCGGAACCTCTGGGCACCGGCGATGTTGCTGCGCAGGTACAGGATGCCCGCTACCAGGGCCTGATTGACCACGAGCCAGCCAAGCATGGTGAGGTCCGCACCACGGAACCCCAATGCCACGCCCGCACCCAGCGTAACAATTGCATAAAGACCGGCCAGCGCCAGCCGGAGGCCTGCAACTCCGCTGAGGTACTTGCCCATCAAGTGGCTGTGCCTCGCAATGTGGCGTGTGTTGTAATTGGTGACACCGAGGTCAAGTACGATGTTGAGGAGGAAACTGAGGCTTAGGAGCGCGGCATAGGTTCCATAGACCGCCGGGCCCACAGCCTCCTGAACACCTGCATCGATGCCCAGCAGATAAAAGGGCTTCACCAGCAGGTTCAGTACCAGCAGGAGGAGCAGGTTGGTGATGAAGGTGCGCTGCATCGGCGCGGTGAAGTTCGCCAGTTCGTGGCGAAGGTGACCCCCGGAAACGCATGATGAGGTCGCACATCGCACGGAAGCCGCTCCGTGCGCACCTTTGCGGCGCATGCGCATCGCGGTCAACACACGTCTGCTGCTCGCCAACAAGCTGGAAGGGATCGGGTGGTTCACGCACGAGACCATGCGGCGCATCACGGTGGCGCACCCCGAACACGAGTTCATCTACCTCTTCGACCGGCCCTTTGACAAGCGGTTCGTGCATGCACCGAATGTGACGCCCGTTGTGATGGGCCCTCCCACGAGACACCCACTGCTTTACCGGCTCTGGTTCGACTGGCTCCTGCCCACGAAGCTTCGCCAGCTTGGTGCGGACGCCTTCATCAGTCCGGACGGCTACCTCTCCCTACGGACGAGCGTGCCATCCCTGGCTGTCATGCATGACCTCAATTTCGAGCACTATCCGGAGGACCTGCCCCGCGCGTATCGCAACTTCTACCGCAGCCGGTTCCCACGGTATGCTCATCATGCCACGCGGCTTGCAACGGTAAGCGAGTTCAGCCGGCGTGACATAGCGGCACGCTATGGCGTGGACGAGGGCAGGATCGACGTGGTGTACAACGGGGTGGGACCGATCTACACACCGTTGTCCGCAAACGAAGCGTGCGAAGCGTCTGAACGGTTCGGCAAGGGTGCCCCCTATTTCATCTGTGTGGGTTCGCTGCACCCACGCAAGAACATCGCCCGCTTGCTGCAAGCCTTCGACCGGCTGCAGGCGCACCACCCCTCGGATGTGCGTCTGCTGGTGGTGGGGGAGAGCTTCTGGTGGGACGAGCGGATGAAGGCGGCCTGGGCGGGCATGCGGCACAAGGACCGGGTTGAATTCACGGGGCGTCTGGACCAGGACGACCTGCGCCTCGCATTGGGCGGAGCCCTTGCGCTGGCCTTCGTCAGTTACTTCGAGGGCTTCGGCATACCGGTGGCGGAGGCGATGCGCTGCGGGGTGCCGGTGCTGGCAGCGGAGACCACTTCATTGCCCGAGGTGGCCGGTGATGCAGCGCTCTATTGCGACCCCTTCAGCGTGGCAAGCATCTCGGAGGGGCTGTATACCATCCAGGGAGATGCCGAGCTGCGGGCACGCTTGAGCGCCCAAGGACTGAAACGTTCACAGCGCTACACATGGGAGAACGCTGCCCGGGACCTCTGGGCCAGCTTTGAACGCATGTGCCATGACGCCGGGCTTGAACGGCCCTGAGCGGTTCGTTGAGGCCGCCCCCAGCAACAGCATGCAATGCCAGCACGCTGGTGCCTACCTTCGATGGACATGGGGACACTATCATCCTATCACCAACAGGGGACCATCGAGGCCGGATGCGATGAGGCCGGCAGGGGTTGCCTCGCAGGCCCGGTATGCGCTGCTGCGGTGATACTCCCCCCGCGGATCAAGCTGCCAGGCCTGGATGACAGCAAGAAGGTCTCCGGCGCGAAGCGGGAAGAACTTCGGCAGCGCATCGAAGGTGAAGCCACCGCATGGGCCGTGGCATTCGTCCAGCCCGAGGAGATCGACCGAACGAACATCCTGCGGGCCAGCATCACTGCGATGCACCGCGCCATCGACCTGTTGTGCAAGCGGCCCGAGCTCCTGCTGATCGACGGCAACCGGTTCATCCCCTACCCCGGCATACCACACCGTTGCGAGGTGAAGGGGGATGGCCGTTTCCGCAGCATCGCCGCAGCCAGCATCCTGGCGAAGACGCACCGCGATGAGGAAATGCAAAAGGCACACCACGCATTCCCGCAGTACCACTGGGACGTGAACAAGGGCTATCCCACCGCCGATCATCGGGCCGCCATTCAGGTCCACGGTCCGTGTGCCTTGCACCGCCGCAGTTTCCGCCTGCTTCCGGACATCGCGGACCTCTTCGCCGAAAGCGCCATGCGATAGGGCCGCTGTTCACACCGTTCTGTGAAAAGGGCGTGGTCTGGATTGAACCCGGGCCTGATGGTGCCGGTACTTTTGATGGGTCCACATGCGCCGCATCCTTGCCTTCGCCCTGCTGCTGGCCGTCCTGGCGGCCACAGGCTGGACGCTCTACCGTTGGAACCGGCCCGGAACCGGCCATGCCAGTCCGTGGCGCGCGATACCCGAGCGAACGGCAGCGGTGATCATCATACCCGACGGCTTCCGGACATGGGACCGTGTGAGCCATACCGGGCAGCTGTGGGCCGGTGCGCTTCACGTGCCTGCCGCAGCGGCAGTGGAACAACTGCTTACGCGGCTGAAGACCTCCATGGAGAACGATGCCACCGTGCGGTCCGCATTGGGTGGCAGTGATGTGCAGGTGTCGCTGATGCGCAACGGCGGCAACGAACTGGGTTGCCTGTTCACCGGCAGCCTGAACGGAACGGAGATCAGGTCGCTGCGCGTGCTGGGCGAGGTGCTCGGTCTTGATGCCTCGGCAAGTGGCTCGCTGGCTGCCGGAAAGGTGGTCCTGCTCCGCGTGGACACCGCGCTGCCGGCACTCTCCCTCTGTGTCCGCGAAGGAGTGTGGATGGTGGGCAGCTCGACGACGGTGATGGACGAGGCCCTCCTGCAATGGGACAGCAGCAGGGGGCTGCAGCAGGACAGCGCCTTCGCTGCAGCGCAACGGACCTTGGGCGGGGGCAGTGACGGTCACCTGCTCTTTCGCGGGGACCGACTTGCGGAACTCGCACAGCTCTATTGGACTACGGAAGCACTGGACGGCCTGCATATGGATGATCGCTGGGTGGCCATGGACATCCGGTCACGGGCGGACATGCTGCTGTTGAGCGGCATCGTTCAGGCCCCCCCGGACCGCTCCCCCTTCACCGAGCTCCACAGCCAGCAACCAGGGCCTGTGGACGGGGCTCGCGTGCTGCCGCGCAGGGTGATGACCTATCGCAGCTGGCACATCAGCGACGCGAAGAGCCGCTCCGCCACGAAGGACAGCATCGGAGGATCCGTTGGCTTCCACGATTGGGTGATGGGCACTTCGACGCTGGCCATGGCCGATGATAGTGCGAATACCCGATGGGCGGTCCTTCATACCAGCGATCCAGATCGGGCCGAAGAGCGCCTGATGAGCTTGTGCCCTGCTGGATGCGACACCTTGGGCTACCGCGGCTCGATGCTGCGCAGGCTGCCACCGGAACCGGCCGTGGGAGGCTTCCTGGAACACCCCGAAGCGCCATGGAACGGTGCCTGGTGGACCCTTCTCGGGCAGGCCGTGGTGATGGCCGATAGCGCATCTGCCGTGCGTGAGGCCGTGGACGCATGGAGCGATGGGCGATCGCTTGCCGAGGACGCTCGCGCCACTGGCTGGTGGACACGCATGGGATCCGAGGCCGGCATCACCTGGTGGGCGGACGTGGGGCGGGCGGGCCGAACGATGAAGGCGCTACTACAGGGACCGGCCCGCACAGCATGGGAGCGGCACGCATCCTTCTGGAACGTCATCGGAAACGTATCGGTACACCTCGATCCCGGGCAGCGGGGCTGCACGCATCTCACGGTAGCCATCCAATACGCGCCCATCCAGGACAACGAACCGGATGGATCGCACCAGGATCGGTGGGTGGTGGATGTGCAGGCACCGCTTTCAAGGCCCCCCCAGGTGGTGATCAACCATACCAACGGATCGCGCGAGATCCTCATACAGGACGATCTCCATCGGCTCCATCTCATCGGAAGCACCGGCCGCATCCTTTGGACCCGTGAACTGGATGGACCCATCCTCGGATCGGTGCATCAGATCGACCGGTTCAGCAACGGCAAGCTGCAATTGCTGTTCAATACGGCCGGGACCATCCAACTGATCGACCGCAACGGACACGATGTGCAGGGCTTCCCCGTGAAACCGGCCCACCTTGCGTCCGCACCACTGTCCGTGTTCGACTACGACAACAATGGCGACCATCGCATCCTCGTGCCGCTGGTAGATGGCACCATGGAGAACCGCGGTGCCGACGGGCGCCAGGTGACGGGTTGGGAGGGCGCACGGACCGGATACAGCACACACCCGGTGGAACACCTCCGCATCCATACCAAGGACCACCTGGTGCTGATCGATACGAGCGGCGTGGTGCATGTCATGGACCGTCGCGGAGCGGTACGTGAAAGGGTCCGCCTGAAGGTGGACCCCGGCGCCACCATCCTGGCGATCGATGCCGGCCTGTCACTCGAGCAGAGCGAAGTGCGCTGGCAGGACAGGAGCGGTGCAATGCACAAGGGTTCCCTCAAGGGCTCGCGCGAACCGCTTGGCGGATCGGGCGGCCACATCCTCGCAAGGCCCGGCAGTTCGGAAGGACCGCCGATCCTGGCCGAGTTGGTCGCTGACAGCGTGCTGTTGCGCAGAGGGTCCACCACGCTCAACAAGGCGTGGCTGCCGGGAGTTGCGGAGGCAACGAACGCCGGATGGAGCGATGATGGAACCGTGTTCGGTCTGGTCGTGGACGGATCGCTCCATGCCTGGGGAGCGGAAGGGCCGGCCATTGCGGGAGCACCCTTCAAGGCCCGGGGCGGCTGGTGCATGGGAGACCTTGATCGCGATGGCCAGCGGGAACTCGTGGTGGCCGAGCCGGGCGGCCGCATCCGATGCCTCACCGTTCCCGCACCATGATGCCCCATCCTCTTGTACCCAATGACGGAATGCCCGTAGTTTTGGACCGGTCGCACCCGAGCGGGCATCGCACCGGCCTCCCGGCCGAATGAAACACTCCCTACTTCGCACGCTGCTCCGCAGGGAGGTTGTCGGCCTTGCCCGCATCACCGTCATCGTCCTGGCGGTCTTCCTCATCCTCCTGGAATTCGGCTACCGCAGCGATGCCGCAACAGGGCTCCTGCTCGACCAGCTCAGTTACGGACTTGTGATTGCCGCTGCATGGGTAACGCTCATGAGCCTCATTCGCGCCAGACTGAGGGACGACCACGTGCGCAAAGCCGAACTGGCCTGGTTCATGGCCGCCGTGCTGCTCATCTTCATCAAGCCTGCCGGTCTTGCGGCCTGGCATCACACCTATCATTGGCCGAACATCGTTTTCCTCGCGGGGTTCGTCTTTATCGAGGTCTCGCGATTGGAGCTGGGACGGAACAGTACCTTGTTCAACCCTGCCCTGCTCTTCACCGCCAGTTTCATCCTTGTCATTGGTATCGGAACGGCCGTCCTGCTGCTGCCCAACGCGAGCACCCGCCAATTCACCCTGGTGGAGGCCCTGTTCACCTCCACCTCCGCCGTATGTGTCACCGGCCTGAGCGTGATCGATGTCGGTCGTGACCTTACGTTCATGGGCCAGGTCGTCCTGCTCATCCTCATCCAGATGGGGGGGTTGGGTGTGATGACGTTCACCAGCTTCTTCGCGTTCTTCTTCAAGGGCCGGACTTCGCTGGAGGAGCAGCTCCGCATCCGGGATATCGCGAACACCTCGCTCGTCAATGCACGGTCCTTCATTTCCCAGGTGATCCTGTTCACGCTGAGCGTGGAACTGATCGGTGCCGTGTTCATCTATGTCAGTGTGCCACCCGAACTCTTCGCTGACGTCGGAGACCGGATGTTCTTCTCGCTGTTCCATTCCATTTCCTCCTTCAATAATGCAGGTTTCTCCACGCTCAGTGCCGGCTTGTATGAACCCGTAGTGCGTTACAATTATGCCCTCATGTGGGTCCTGGCGTTACTGTTCATTTTCGGTGGCCTGGGGTTCGGGATCATCTTCAATTTCATCCAGTATGCGCGGGTGTGGGTCGCAGAGCGTATCCGCAAGCTGCTCTCAGGCATCCCCTGCCAGCGACACCCGCGCTTGGTGAACCTCAGCTCGCGCCTTGCCGTGCAGACATCACTGGTCCTCATCGCCGTGGGCACCATGGCGGTGCTGGTCTTCGAGTGGAACGGCGTGCTGCGGGAGCATACGAGCTGGTGGGGCCGACTGTCGACCGCATTCTTCACGGGTGTTACTCCGCGTACCGCAGGTTTCAATGTGGTTGATTATGGCGTCCTTTCGGTCCCTGCCCTCATGATAACAATGCTGCTGATGTACGTGGGTGGCTCACCGGGCAGCACCGCAGGCGGCATCAAGACCACCACCTTCGGCGTGGCCACCTTGAACATCTTCGCCACCGCGCGTGGGCGCCGCAGGATCGAGTTCCTTGGTCGGGAGATCAGCAACCTGAGCACACGCCGCGCGTTTGCCACCATTGTGCTTTCGCTGGTGTTCCTGGGGCTTTCGGTCAGTGTGCTGGCCTCGCTGGAGCCAACGCACGGGCTGATGCCCATCGCTTTTGAATGCTTCAGCGCGTTCAGCACGGTGGGCCTGACGATGAACCTCACCCCGCACATCAGCGAGGCGGGGCGCATCGTGCTGATCGCGGTGATGTTCGTGGGGCGCGTAAGCGCCCTCACCCTGCTGGTGGGCGTGTTACGCCAGGTCCAGACCACCCCATACCGGTACCCCAAGGAGGACATCCTCATCAACTGAACCGTCATGAAGATCGCAGTGTTCGGCCTCGGCAACTTCGGCAGGCATCTGGCCATCAAACTCACCAACATGGGCCACGAAGTGATCGCCATCGATCACGTCATGGAAAAGGTGGAGGCCATCAAGAGCGAGGTCAGCTATGCCGTCTGCCTTGAAAGCAACGATCCGCAAGCCGTCGGAACCCTGCCATTGAGCGACGTGGATGCCGCGGTCGTGGCCATTGGCGAGGACGAGGGGGCGAATATCATGACCACCGCGCTTTTGGTGAACCTGAAGGTGAAACGTGTCATCAGCAGGGCCATCAATCCGCTGCACGAGCTGGTGCTCAACTCCATGGGCGTGAACGATATCGTTCACCCGGAGGAAAAAGCCGCGGAAGGCCTTGCCCGCAAATTGAACCTGCGCCGACTGGTCGATCAGTTCGAGCTGCCGGGCGGCTTCGTCATCGCTGAGATCGTCGTTCCGGACAAGTTCGTGGGCAAGCCCATCGGGCAGGTCCAGGAACTGAAGCAGCGCCAACTCGGGCTTGTAACCGTGCTGCGGAAGGAGAGTGAACGGAGCATCTTCGGACGCAAGAGCATCAAGCTCGGTGCCCTCGGTGTGGTGGACCCCGACCTCATGCCTGAAAAGGGGGACATCCTTGTGATCTTCGGTCAGAAGGACGAGGTGATGCGCTTCACCGGTGAAGCCGGCTGACAAGCGGTCAGCGGCGGGGCTTGCGCAGGCGCACCTGCTGACCCGCGTGCAACCGGGCATCCACTGGCAGCTGATTGAACTGTGCCAGCTTGGAGAGCTTCACACCATATTGCTGGCTCACTCCCCAGAGCGATTCACCCTCCTTGGCCACATGCAGATCGGTGGTCCTGGATGATGCGCGCTTGGGCTGGATGTATACACGCTGTCCTTCGCTCAAGGGCGCAGTTCGGTCCGTATCGTTCCAGCGGGCCAGCATGCCATGGGTGATCTCCAGCTCGTCAGCGATGCTCCGGTAGGTGTCGCCAGCCCTTGCCCGCACGAACTTGATGCGGCCCTCGAAGCGATCGACCCGCCTCCCGGCACCAATGGTGATGGTCTCCGATGCACTGGTGCGTGCGCGACCCGCACCGCGCTGTCCTGCCTGCGAAGCAGCGACCGGCTTCGTGCCCGTGTAGCTCACGTCCACCCCACGGTCCAGCTCATGAAGGCGGTATCGTTCGATGAGGCCGATGAGCTTCTGCGGATACGCAGGATCGGTGGCGTATCCCGCCTTCTTCAAACCCCTCGCCCACCCCTCGTAATCCGTGGGCTTCAGTTCAAAGAGCGCCGCATAGCGCGGCTTCTGAAGGAACCTGGCGTGGTCTTCATAGCTCTGCGCGGCGTCCCCATACTTGCGGAAACAATCGTTCTTCCGGTCATCATCATGGTAGCTCTTGCCACCTGTCCAATCGGGCGTGCATTTGATGCCGAAATGATTGTTCGCCTCGCGGGCCAGCTTGCTGTTGCCATTGCCGCTTTCCAGCAATCCTTGGGCAAGGGTGATGGATGCCGGGATCCCATGTTCCTGCATCTTCCTCACAGCGACACTTTTCCACTGCTCAATGTAGGCCTCGGCGGAGATCCGTTCACCTTCCGGCTGACCGGGCAGGGGTGCGGCCGACCACAACAGGAGCGCAAGGGCGGCTATGAGCAGTTGGTTCAGGCGTTTTGGGCGCATGGCGCGGGTCGTTGAAGCTCCAACGGCGAAAGTATCCCATGCCGTACAGCATGATCATCGGGACATCCGGCGCAGCTTTGACAGGTCAATGTGGAAATTCCATGCCGATCGTGGAACGCAGGCTCCTGAGAACGTAGGAACTATGGCTTCCGAACCATCCGATCGTTGGAGCGTTGTATGGGTGCGATGGCAATGAACGGCAACGAACAGCGCGAGCGTGGCGAACGCTTGCGCAGGCTCGGCTTGGAGGAGGGTGATTATTACTACTCACCTGAAGGCTATCTGGTGTTCACCGAGCAGTACCACTTGAAACGTGGGTATTGCTGCCAAAGCGGGTGCCGGCATTGCCCCTTCGGCTTCAGCGAAAAGGCCCCGAAAGGCACCGTGCGCTGAATCGGCTGTCGATGCATGGTGCACCCTGCGCCTCATTTCGTACCCCAAGGAACAGACACCCTAATTTTGGGTCCCGTACCCCCCATGACCTCGATCACCACGTCAGACCGCGCGGCCTTCCAAGGTTCCATCCGCGAAGGCATCCCCTCTGTCCTGCCGCCGGCCCTACCCCTCGATGCGTCGGTGAGCCACGCACCCAAGCGCAAGGACATCCTCACCGCCGAGGAGAAGAAGCTCGCCCTGCGCAATGCCCTGCGCTACTTCCACCCGAAGCACCACGCCACGCTGGCGCCCGAGTTCGCGCAGGAGCTGAAGGAGCACGGCCGCATCTACATGTATCGCCTGCGTCCGGAGCATCCGATGCACGCGCGGCCCATCGATCACTACCCTGCGAAGAGCCGGCAGGCCGCGGCCATCATGCTGATGATCCAGAACAACCTGGACCCGGCCGTGGCGCAGCACCCACACGAGCTCATAACCTACGGTGGCAATGGCGCGGTGTTCCAGAACTGGGCGCAGTACCGTCTGGTGATGCAGTATCTCAGCGAGATGACCGACGAGCAGACGCTGGTGATGTACAGCGGTCACCCGCTCGGCCTCTTCCCCAGCCACCCCGACGCCCCGCGCGTGGTGGTCACCAACGGGATGATGATCCCCAACTACAGCAAGCCCGACGACTGGGAGCGCTTCAACGCGCTGGGCGTGACGCAGTATGGCCAGATGACCGCCGGCAGCTACATGTACATCGGTCCGCAGGGCATCGTGCACGGCACCACCATCACGGTGCTCAACGCCTGCCGCATGATCAAGACCTCGCCGGGCACGAAGGGAAAGCTCTTCGTGACCGCGGGCCTCGGCGGCATGAGCGGTGCGCAACCCAAGGCCGGCAACATCGCGGGCGTGGTGACCATCTGTGCTGAAGTGAACGCCACCGCGGCCTACAAGCGCCACAGCCAGGGCTGGGTGGACGAGGTGATCACCGATGTGTACGCGTGCATCGATGCTGCGCTCGCGTGG
>CAZLGY010000046.1:12323-19938 GCA_964559165.1 uncultured Chryseobacterium sp. | reverse complement strand
GTGTCCCTTTTGCGTCTGGTAACGGCAGAAGATGTCCTTGATGGTGCGGGCCATCACGTGGTGGATGCCGGGCAGGCCGTTGGCGCTGGGTGGGCCCTCGTAGAACACGAAGGGTGGCGCATCCTTGCGCAGTTCCAGGCTGCGGCCGAAGGTGTCCTCGGCCTCCCACTGGGTCAACACCTCGGCGGCGAGCTTGGGCAGGTCGAGCTCGTCGTACTGCGGGAAACGCTTGTCCATCAGGGCTTTTCTACGGGGCCGTGCCTTCCGGCAGGCGGTCCGCGAAGATAGCCGGCTGGTGCGGAACAGCATTGCCAGGCAGCGTGGGGGTCGCGTCAAACCCGGTCTTGGTGCTCCGCATGGTGCAACAGATGTCCGCGTACCCCGGATGAACGGCGAGGCAGCGGGGGAGTTCCCACAGCCGGCCAGGCCCCTTCACCATGCGCCCCTGTAACCCTGGCGCAGGTGGCCGCGTAACACGGCGTCGTTCCCGGTAGGTCCGGGGCGCGGAACAACGTGTGTACATCGAGCAACCACCCACAGGGAACCCGAACAGCATCCCCCGACGGATGCCGACAGGGTTCTCCAAAAGCCTTGACAAAAGTCGACCGATTGATAAATATTGCAGACCAACGCCCTGCAATAGTCGACGAATTGAGCCGAACCAACCCATTGAAGCAACAGTCGATCAACCAATAAGGACCCAGATGCAGCGGAAAAGAACACACAGTTATTCGGGACCCACAGCCGGCATGCACCCCAATGAACGATGGAGGTGGATCCTGGACCGGGTCCAGCGAACGGCCATGGCATGGAGCTTGGCGCTCCTGATGCTCCTGGTGGCCCAATTCAGCCACGCGCAATTGAACTACAGCCAGAGTTTCAGCGGTACTGGGAACTGCACCCTGCCCTGCAGCGGGTGGACCATAACCGGCGGCTACGCTCCGGCCATCACGGCCAGTTCGGGCGAAGGCTACACCCGTTGTGGCACTAGCGGCCGCTCCGCCAAGTCGAACATCTACAGCGGGAGTAACACCACCACGTTAAGCGCCACCTCGAGCTTGGGCACCTCCACAGGTGCTCTGGCCACGTTCGAGTTCAGTTACAAGGTGCAGCAGTTCACTGGCTCCTCCTCGACTGGCGGCGCAACTCCAGCGAACTCGGTGACCTTCACCGTGGAATGGGCAACGGCTGCCAATGGACCCTGGACAACGGCAGGCACAACATTCAATAATGCTTCCAGCACCAATTGCCAGACCGCAAGCCGTACATTCACCCCGGCCGCCGGAGCCTCCCTGTTCGTGCGCGTAAAGGCGACCATCGTGGGCACTACCCCTGATTGCTGGGTGGTACTGGATGACATCACTCTGACCCAGCCTCTGTCCACCGCCTGCTCCGGCACCCCCAATGCCGGCACCGCAGCCTCTTCCGCGGCCAGCCCATGCGCCGGTATCAACTTCAACCTGAGCGCAAGCGGACTGAGCGCTGGTACAGGTATTACATACCAGTGGCAGAGCTCCACGAACGGAGGAGTCTCCTGGAGCAACATCGCGGCCGCCACTAACACTACGGCCACGGTGAGCATCACCCAGACCACCAGCTTCCGCATCCGCACCACCTGCTCCAACGGAGGCCAGCAAGCGTTCAGTACACCCGTGGTTGTCACACAGAACACCACGCCCAGTTGCGTGGGCGAGGATTGCAATTCCGCTGCGACCATCCCGGTGGCCGCAAGCCTGGCCGCCTGCAGCTACACGAGCGTCCCCAGCGGTTCTGCGCAGAACGGCCCGGTGGGCAACTGCTCCAACAGCACCGGCAACACCCCGGACGACGATCGGTGGGTGAAGTTCGTGGCGCCCAGCGGCGGCAACAAGTTGGTGATCACCACCACGGCCGGCACCAGTAATGACTGGGTGATGGAAGTGTGGGACGGTTGCAGCGGCAGCAAGCTGGCCTGTAATGACGATGCCAATGCCTACATGCCACAGATCGAGCTGTGCCAGTTCCAATACACCGCCGGGCAGACGTACTATGTGCGCCTGTGGACCTACGCTGCGGGCGGTGCCGGTTCCACCTGCAACCTGTGCATTTACCAGGCTGCCGCATGCCTCGCTCCGCCGGCCAACGACATGTGCGTGGATGCAGCCTCGCTGGCCTTCCAGACCAGCGGCAACTGCCCTGCCAACCAGACCGCCGGCACCACGGTATCCGCCACATCGGGCCCCAACCAGACACCCACCTGCGACCTCTTCGGTGTGATCAACGACGTTTGGTACACCGTCACCACCGACGCGAGCACGGCCCAGATGCAACTGCGCATCGCCAGCACCAGCGGCACACACGAAGCGGCCGTCTACAGTGCGATCACCTGTGGCACCACGGCGACCGAGGTAGGCTGCTATACGCCCATCAACGGCAACCAAGGGCCCATCAATGTTTCACCCAACACCACCTACCGGATCCGCGTGTGGTCCAACCCGGGCGCTGCCGGTGCCTTCAACATCTGCGCCAGCAGCCTGTGCACCACACCCCCCAACGCCACCATCAGCTATGCGGGTTCACCTTTCTGCAGCACGGGTACCACGGCCAGCGTGACCCGCACCGGAACCAGCGGCGGCACGTTCAGCAGCACGGCCGGTTTGAGCATCAATAGCAGCACCGGCGTGGTGAACATCGCCGCCAGCACCCCGGGCACCTACACGGTGACCTACACCGTGGCAGCCTCCGGAGCCTGCGCCCAGTTCCAGACCACGGCGAGCATCACCATCAACGCGGCCACCACCTGGTACGCCGATGCGGACGGTGACGGCTTCGGCGACCCTGCCGTGACCCAGCAGGCCTGCACGCAGCCCAACGGCTACGTGGGCAACAACACCGATGGCTGCCCCAACGATGCCAGCAAGGCGGCCCCGGGCAACTGCGGTTGCGGCAACCCCGAGCCGGGCGCCGCATGCAATGACCTTGACCCGGCCACGGAGAACGATGTGGTCAACGCCTCCTGTGTGTGCGCCGGCACCCCGATCATGCTGTACTCCATCGGCAACGGCAACTTCGCCGATGGCAACAACTGGAGCTTCACCCCGGGCGGGCCGCCCGCCGGCGTGTATCCCGTGGGGCATGATATGGTGGTCGCTGCCGGCAATTCCATCTCCGTGTCCGGCCAGCAGCTCGTGAGCGACCTCACCGTACAAAGTGGTGCCACCCTGTCGTTCGCGGTGAGCGAGGTGCTGCTGTCGGTGACCGGCAATACCGTGGTACTTGATGGCACCATCACCGGCGGAGGCGTGCTATCCCTGGAGGGCCAGTCCGCCACCACCCTTACCCGCACCACCGGCGTGCTGGACATCACCAACCTGACCATCGCCGCCCCCGGTGGTGTGACGGCCTCCGGTGCGTTCGACATCCGTGGTACGCTGCGCCTGGCGGCAGGCAACTTCAACGCCACCAACGCGAACGTATCGCTGCGCAGCACGGCTGCCGGCACGGCCCGCCTGGGCATCGTGGAGAGCGGTGCCACCTACACAGGCAACCTCAAGGTGGAGCGCCACATCCCCGGCGGTGCCAGCAACTGGCGCCTGCTCGGTGCACCGGTGAGCGGTGGCACCGTGAACGACTGGAAGGACGACTTCTTCATGGCAGGCTTCCCGGGCTCGCACTATCCCAACTTCTACAGCGGCGGCCAGTTGTGGCCCAGCGTGCGCAAGTACGATGAGACCGTGCAGAGCAGCGACCTCAACGCCGGCCTGGTGGGCGTGGCGGGTGTGTCCGAGTCCCTGCAGGTGGGTCGCGGCTATGCCAACTGGAGCGGCGACTCGCAGGGTGGAACGCAGCCCTTCGTGGTGGACGTCACCGGTCCTCCGGTGATCGCGGCCTCGCCCATCCAGCTGCCCATGACCTGGACCAACAGCAACAACCCTGCTGCCGATGGATGGAACCTGGTGAGCAATCCGCTGCCCAGCCCCATCGCCTTCTCGTCCATCAGCCGTGGTGCCGATGTGGAGAACGGCTACTATGCCTACGACCCCGCCACGGGCAACACCGCCAGCTGGAACGCCCAGCTGAACGTGGGCACCAACGGGGCCACCGGCACCATCCAGAGCGCACAGGCCTTCTGGCTGAAGGCCAACGGTCCCTCGGTGACCACCTCCGTGGGTGAGAACGCCAAGGTGCTGAGCCCCACGGGCGGCTTCTTCGGCGGCATGGAAGCCGAGCAGCCCGCCATGGTGCGCCTGCGCTTCCGTGGTGCAAACCCTGCCTACGCCGATGAGACCGTGGTGGTCTTCGAAGGCGGCGTTCCGGCCCTGGATGACAACGACATGGAGAAGCTGGATTTCGGTCACAGCTCCGCACCGCGCATCGGCACCCGTGCAGGCAGCACCCTGCTTGCCATCAACGCCGCCGGCCAGCTTGCGGAGGGCGTGGTGATCCCCGTGCTGGTGCGTGCCACCACCAACGGCAACCACACCGTCACCCTCACCCAGGTGGAGACCCTTGCGGGCATGAGCTGTGTGGTGCTGGAGGACGTTGTCACCGGTACGCGCACCATCGTGCAGGAGGGCAGTGCCTACTCCTTCACCATGAATTCCACCGCCGGTGCCATGGTGCATCGTTTCAACCTCCACGTTTCGGCCGCCATCGACCGCCAGCTGCAGGCAGCCACCTGCCATGGCGAAGCGAACGGCAGTGTGGAGGTGACCCTGCCGGGCGGCTCGGATGAGCTGGTGACCTGGGCCACGGCTGCAGGCGCACCGCTCGGCCAACAGGCCCTGAGCGCGGGCACCACCACCATCAGCGGCCTCGCAGCCGGCAGCTACAGCATCACTGTGGCCACCCAGGGCGAGTGCGGCAGCATCACGGGCGACATCACCATCACCCAGCCCATGGCACTGGAGGCCGAAGCCAGCGTGACCGCCGTATCGTGCAGCAACAGTGCCGATGGCCGCGTTGCCCTGCAGGTGCTGGGCGGCACCGCCCCCTTCAGCATGGCATGGAGCAATGGTGCAGCCACCGACACCCTCGTGGCGGCAGCAGGCTCCTACGACGTGACCATCACCGATGCCAACGGTTGCGCGCTCCAACAGACGCATGTGATCGATGCACCTGCAGCCATCGAAGCGGTGGCCACCGTTGTGGATGAGACCTGCGCCGGCATGGCCGATGGCACGGTGACCCTGGCCCTCACCGGTGGTGTTGGTGCGCTGAGCACGCAGTGGTCCGATGGCAGCGTGGGCGAAGTGCTCACCGCAGCCCCCGGCACCTACTCGGTGACCGTGACCGATGCCAATGGTTGCCAGCTGTCCGAGCTGTTCACCATCACCGGCCCGCAGCCGATCCTCACGCAGGAGATGGTGCAGGCCGCCAGCTGCCACGGTGCGCAGAACGGTTCTGTGGCCGTGAGCGCCACGGGCGGTACAGGCTCCCTGAGCTTCGCCTGGAGCACGGGTTCGCAGGAGCCCCTGATCACCGCCGGTGCCGGCACCTACGCGCTGACCATCACCGACGCACAGGGCTGCACCGTGGAGGGCACCTATGTGATCACCGAACCCGATGCGCTGGTGGGTACCGTTGCCGTGCAGGACGCTTCCTGTGCAGCTGCCGGCAATGGCCAGGCCAGCCTGTCGGTGAACGGTGGCGTGGCACCCTACCATGTGATGTGGTCCAACGGCACCCTCGGCCAGTTGCTGGTGGCGGCCCCCGGCCAGTTCACCGCAACGATCACCGATGCCAATGGCTGTGCCTCCACCACCGTGGCGACCATCGCCGCAGCAGCGGACCCCATCGGTGGCATCTCCGCGCACGCACCCATCGTGCAGGCCGGTGAGCCCATCCAGTTCATGTCCACCGCGGCCCAGGACCTGGCGCACCTGTGGGACCTGGGTGATGGCACCTTCAGCACCGCACTCTCCCCGGTACACGTGTACATGGAGCCCGGCACCTACACCATCGTGCAGACCGTGGGGAACGCTCCCTGTGTGACGACGACCACCACCACGCTGAACGTGGAGGTGAGCACCGGCCTGGAGGAGGCGACCGCCGTGAACGGCATCGCAGCCTGGATGGAGCGCGACAACTTCGCGGTGCGCATCGAGCGCAGCAGCGGGGCTGTCCACATCCGCCTGCATGACGCAGCAGGCAAACTGGCGCGTTCGATCGACCTGCCGCGTGCCAGCAGCGAAACGATGATGATCCCCACCGCGGACCTCGCCCCCGGCATCTGGTTCCTGTCCGTGGAGACCGGTGATATCAACGAACAGTTCAAGCTGAACCTCGTCCGCTGACCCCGGATAACGCAGAATGACAGGGGGCCGTTCCGCACACGCGGGGCGGCCCCCTGCCGTTGAGGCCGGTGCCGCACGTCGCGCTCCATGGCGATGGCCCACCACCGCGCTGACAAACAGGATGGGCCTTCCGTTCGTTCCTTCGCAGCATGCACATCACCGAAGAGCTGATGCCCCGCCTGCACGCCCTGCGCGAGCGCCACGCTGCGGGGGCACTGCGGGACATCGCCGGCCGTCGCCACGCCCTGAAGTCCCTGCGCGCCGCCCTGCGCAGGCATGAGGAGGCCCTGCTCACCGCCCTGCACACAGACATGCGCAAGCCGCGCTTCGAGGGGTACCTCGCCGATGTGGCCCTGGTGCACAGCGAGCTGGACCACATCCTCGCCCACCTGGACGATTGGACACGACCGCAGCATCCCTCCACACCGCTCAGCCTGCAGCCGGCACGGAGCACACTGCTGCTGGAACCGTTGGGCGTGGTGCTCATCATCGCTCCGTGGAACTACCCGGCCCAACTGGTGCTCAACCCGCTCATCGCAGCCTTGGCGGCGGGCAATTGCGCCGTTGTGAAGCCCAGCAACGAAACGCCCCACACCGCCGCCGTGGTGGAGCGCATCCTTGCCGAAGCACTGCCGCAGGACGTGCTGGTGGTGCAGGGCCCGGGCAGGCTGGTGGGCGAACGCCTCATCACACCGTTCCGCTTCGATCACATCTTCTTCACCGGCAGTCCGGCCGTGGGACGGCAGATCATGGCGCTTGCCGCGCCACACCTCACCCCGGTCACCCTGGAACTGGGTGGCAAAAGCCCCACCATCGTGGACCGCCGTGTGGATGTGGAGCGGGCGGCCGAACGCATCACGTGGGGCAAGTTCTTCAACGCGGGGCAGACCTGCATCGCCCCGGACCATGTGCTGGTGCACACTGCCGTGCAGGAACGCTTCCTCGCAGCCGTGAAAAGGACGGTGGAGCGCTTTTACGGCACCGACCCGCAACGCAGCCCCTGCTATGCGCGGCTGGTGAACGACCGGCGCTTCAGCACCGTGCAGGGCTACCTGGGCGAGGGCTCCGTGCTGGTGGGCGGAACCGCTGATGCGGGCGACCGCTACATCGCCCCCACGGTGCTCACGGATGTACCGGCCGAAGCCGGCTGCATGCGGGAGGAGATCTTCGGGCCGGTACTGCCCGTGCTGCCGTGGACCGAACGCGAAGAGGTGCTGGCGCAGGTGGCGCGCAACCCGCATCCGCTCGCCGCCTACATCTTCAGCAGCGACCGCGGTGCCCAGCGGTACTTCAGTGAGCGCATCGCGTTCGGCGGCGGATGCATCAACCATTGCATGCTG
>CAZLGY010000046.1:0-12313 GCA_964559165.1 uncultured Chryseobacterium sp. | reverse complement strand
TGCTGCACTTCGGGCATACGGAGATGTCCTTCGGCGGGGTGGGCACCAGTGGCATGGGGCGATACCACGGCCGGCAGGGGCTGCTGCAGTTCAGCAACCAGAAGAACCTGCTGCATGCGAGCACCCTGATCGAACACGGACTGCAGCAGCCCCCCTACAACAACTGGAAGGAACGCGTACTGCGGTGGGTGGTGGGCTGATCAGGCCCCGGCACATCGGGGGTGCCTGACGCACGGTCCGCGCTGCGTTTGGTTAGTTTCGCCGCGCATCCCAAATCAGACCCCCTCCATGGAACGCAGCCTCTCGCTCATCTCCTTCGTGCTGTACGGCCTGTTCGCTGCCGTTGCGCAGGACAAGGCGCCTGTGAAAGTATCTCCGGACGTGCAGTACCAGTACCTCGGCACCTTCGACGTGGCCACGATGAGCGACATCCTGACCAAGGAGGTGCCGCAGGTCCTGGGGGACAAGGTCGCCTATACGGCACCCCGGAATGCGGTGAAGCTGTACCGCGTGATCTACAACTCGGTGGTACCTGAGCAGGAGAACCGCCCCACGGTGGCATCGGGCATCCTGGCCATCCCCGCCACCGGGGCCCGCACCATGCCGTTGATCTCGTACCAGCACGGAACACTGTACGGCGACATGGCGCCCCCTTCCGACCATGAGCGGTCCTTCGAATCGCGGCTCATGGTATCGCAGTTCGCAAGCCAGGGCTACGTGGTGATCAGCGCAGACTATTTCGGTTTCGGTGCATCTCCGGAGAAGGACTCGTACATCGTGCTCAACAGCCAGGTGCAGGCCTCGTACGATATGTACCGGGCGGCGTTGGTGGTGCTCGAGAAGGAGGGCATCGCCATCAACCGGTTCTTCCCCACCGGCTGGTCGCAGGGCGGGGTGATCACCATGGCCTTCCTGGAGCGTCTGGAGACCCTCGGTGTGCCGGTGACCGCGGTGGGGACCGCAGCGGCCCAGTGCGATGCGTTCGTCATGGTCAATGGGTTCCTGTCGCATCCGCGCCCCATCGACGCAGGCTGGGTGACCACCATGTTCATCCTCACCGCGTTCGCCTTCGAGGAGTACTACCGGATACCGGGTCTGGCGCGCGGATTGTTCACCGATGAGCAGTACGACCTGGCCAGGCGGGTGTACCTGAAGGACCCCACGGTGCAGGAAAAGGACTTCCCGCTGGACCTGCGCAAACTGATCCGCCCGGAGTACTTCGATGCACAGTATTTCGCACACTCCGCCTACGGAAAACTGGCGCTGGAGATGCACCCGTACCGGTGGGACATCAAGACCCCTGTGCGCATGTACTACGGCGATGTGGACCAGTGCCTCACGATCGGCCTTGCGCGACTTCCCATGGAGTGGCAGAAGGCCATGGGCAACAACAAGGTCGAGGCCATCTCCGTGGGCGCGGACGGCACCCACCGCCTTGCCTTCGGGCGGGCGGTACCGGAATGGAAGGCCTGGTTCGATGCGATGCTGAAGTGACCCCGCGGGGGTGGTTGCACGGTCCGATGCTCCGCCACCGGTGCCGCTGGCCATGATCGAGACGGCATTGCCTCCCATGCCGGGCCGGGGAACCCCGCGGATATCACTTCCACGCGGCTGCGTATCTTCGTAGCGTCCACGTCCCCGGCACCAAGGACCCGCGCAGGTTTCCATTCCGGACGCCACCGCGCCTGTCCACCGCCGCACCGGTCGTGGCATACCGCACGCCCATGGCCGAATCGTTCAACAAACGCGAGCAGGAGAAGCGCCGCCAGCAGAAGCAGGAGGAGAAGGAGCGCCGCAAGGCCGAACGCAAGGCCAACAGCGCCGGCGGTGGCTTGGACAACATGATCGCGTACGTGGACGAGTTCGGTCGCATCACCGATACCCCGCCGGACCCCACCAAGCGCCAGGAGATCAAAGCGGAGGACATCGAGATAGGCGTACCCAAGCGCGTGGAGGAGGTGATCACCGAACGCGTCGGTCGGGTGGACTTCTTCGACGCATCGCGCGGCTTCGGGTTCATCGTGGAGGATGGCGGCCGCGACCGCTATTTCGTACACGTCAGCGGCACCCTGGAGGACATCAAGGACAATGACCGCGTCACCTTCGAGCTCGAGCGCGGCCCCAAGGGCCTCAATGCCGTGCAGGTGAAGAAGGTCTGAACGGACCTGCGGGCCTGCGCGCCAGCCCCGCACACAGCGCATTGAACGCCCATGCCCTTCACCACAGGATGGGGATCGCCACTTCGGGCTTCGCAGGGAACTCCATCGGGCATGGCCGGCAGTGTGGCCAGCGGTGAGCACGCACTGCGGCGTGACCACTTCCTGCTTTGGCTGTTGCTGCTTGCAACGGTGCTCCGCGCCGCGTTCGCGCTGTACCACGCGCAGTCGGGCTGGCACCTCCGCCACGATGCGGGGTACTACCTCACCCTTGCACAGCATCTCAAGCACGGGGTCTACAGCCTCTTTCATCCGCTGGACATTCCCGATACGACCCGGATGCCCGGATACCCCTGGTTGATCCACCTGCTCGGCTGCTCGGTGCCGGCGGTGCTCGCAGTGCAGGTGTTGCTCTCCTCGGCCAAGGTGCTGCTGGTGTACCGCCTTGCACAGGCCATCGGGCTTGCGCGGCAGGGCGCATTGCTGGCCGCAGCCCTCATGGCACTGGAACCTGTGGACATCGTGCTCTCCGGCAGCCTGCTCACCGAGGCGTGCTTCACCACCGCGCTGCTGGCAGGCACACTGCTGCTGCTGCGGCCCGGGCATCCATGGAGCGCTGTGCTGGGGGCGGCCGCGTGCTTCGGTGCGGCGGCCTGGTGCCGCGCCAATGGCCTCCCGCTGGCCCTCACGGCAGCGGGCATCGTTGCCGCGACGCTGCGCATGGAACTGCACAAGGCCGCGGCCTTCGTTGCAGCGGTAGTGCTGCTGCTGGCCCCGTGGGTGCTGCGCAACAAGAAGGAGACGGGGCGCCTTGTACTGTCCGACAGTGGTGCGGTGGCTGCTGCACATTTCCACGTGCAAGAGGTCCTGGCCGAAGCCGGTGATCCGCGCGCAGCAGGTTACAAGCAGGAGCTGTACGAGCGCGCCACCCGCACCGACTGGGAGGACCGCAGCGCCGCGGCGGCCTACTTCAACGGGCTGCGCAACGACCTTCGGCACACGTTCATGGCGCATCCACTGGCGTGGTCCGCTGTGCAGCTCAGAACGACCGCCGGTATCTTCCTCGCACCGGGCCGCGGTCACATCGCGGGTTTCTTCGGGGGGGCGGCGGCCCGGGTCATCACCGCCTTCGCGATCCTCCTTACGGGCCTGCTGGTGTTGGCCATGACCTGGGGGGTGTGGCGCGTCCGCCAGTTGCCGCCGGTGCTGGTGGTGGTGCTCCTGTTGGCCGGCGCGGTGCTTTTCAGCGGCGGCATCTCCACCTCCGATGCGCGGTTCAAGGCGCCTGCCATGCCCCTGCTGCTGGTGGGCGCGGCCTGGGCCGTGGAACAGGCCCGGACACTGCTTCGGCAACGCTCAGCCGCGCCGAACTGAAGGGGGTCACTCCTCCAGCACGGCGTTCGCCCCCGCACGCACCTCGCCCACCGCCCACTGCACCCATTTGGTGTTGCCCAAGGCAGGCACCAGCAGGGGCGCGAAGCCGCGCAAAGGCGCATGGAGCGAGGAACCCGCCCGCGCTTCCGCCGGTGGGACGGCACCCTCCGTGTATCCCACCAGGAGGTTGAGCATGACACTGAGCACGAAGGCCGATCGCAGGGTCCCAAGGGCGATGCCCGCAAGCTTGTTGGGCAGCCCCAGCTGGGCCAGGTCGATGAGCGTGGTGAGGAAGCGCGCCAACAGGTGCACCAGGAGCAACACGGCGAGGAACGTGACCAGGAAAGCAAGCGCGGCGTTCTCATCCCCGATGCCGATGGCCAGCGCAACGCGTTCGCTCAACCGGGACGCGGCCCAGATGCCAAGGGCCAGCGCCAGCAGCGCCGACAGTTCAATGATGAAACCCCGCTGGAACCCCTTGAAGGCGGCGAGGCCCAGGAGCAGCAAGAGCGACCAGTCGAGCCAGTTCATGGGGGCAAGTTGTGCGATCACCGCGTGCGCCGCTCGGTCCTTAAGCGCGATCTTTGCACAGGCGTCGGTACATCACTGCGCCCACCATCCAGTGGACCTGCAGTTCGAGAAGCGCTGGCGCGCATTGGTGAGCGACCTTAGTGCACGCTTCCAGGCGGGCACCCTGGACCTGAACGGCATCCTGTTCCTCATCGGTGTGCAGGAACTGGGCCAGCATGCGCGCGAATTCAAGAAGGACGAGAAGGTGGCCCTGATGCACATCGCCATCTGCGTGCTGCTGCGGCCCTATGGCTATTACCGGGAATTGGGGCGTGATGCGGATGGCTGGCCCCATTTCGAACGCGTGAAGGACCTGCCCGCGCTGGGACCCGAGGAACAGGAACGCCTGATGAAAGAGGCCGTGCTGACCTATTTCGAGCAATGAGGACCGAGGAGCAGGGCCCTATTGGGCGGACTCCATCACCACGGTCTCCTCGCTGGTCTCCTCCTCCACGATCTTGATGATGCCCTCGCCCAGGAGGGTATCCTTCGTGGCGCGTATGTCCAGCACGGCGAACCCGCTCTGTCCCTGCTCGTAGAAGTCACTGTAGTCGAACGTGGCCGCGCCGTCCGAGTCGGTCACGGTCTCCTTGTCGAGGCGGTTGGGGTCGCCCAAGGGGAAGGTGGGGTCTGCGAACAGCTTTACGGTGGCACCTGCAACGGGCAGGCCCTGCAGATCCGTCACCCGGACCACACCGATGGTGGGTTCCTCTTCGTTGCAGGCGGTGGCGAAGGGCAGCAGGATGGCCACGACCAGGGCGTTGGCAAGAACGCGGAGGAGACTGGGAGTGCGCATTGGGTTACTTTTGGTCGCCCTTCCAGATCGGGCGTAGCGGATGTCAAATGTAATGAACCGGTCCATGCCAAGGCTCATGCTCCGTACAACGATGCTGGCCGTGCTGGGGTGTCCGCTCCTGATAAGCGCGGCCGGCGCACAGGACAGCCGCACGGAAGAACGGGTCCGGGTGGAGGTCCGCAGCACCGCCGGGACCCTGGTGGTGGAGCTCTTCAACGAGACGCCCCGGCACCGTGACAACTTCATCAAGCTGGTGAACGACGGTGCCTACGACAGCCTGCTCTTCCACCGGGTGATCCCCGCCTTCATGGTGCAGGGCGGTGATCCCGACAGCAAGCGTGCCGCGGCCGGCACGGTCCTGGGCAATGGCGGTCCCGGATACACGGTCCCTGCCGAGATCGTGCCGGGCTTGATCCATCGCCGCGGCGCCCTGGCCGCCGCCCGCCAGGGAGACCCGGTGAACCCGGAGCGCAACTCCAGCGGCAGCCAGTTCTACATCGTGCATGGCAAGACCTTCCAGCCACGCGAGCTGGACATGCTCGTTCAGCGCAGCGCACGCATGGGCACCCCCATCAGCTACACCCCCGAACAGCAGGCCGTATACGCCAGCGAGGGCGGCGCACCGCACCTGGATGGCGCCTACACCGTGTTCGGCCAGTTGGTGGAGGGCTTCGAGGTCCTCGATGCCATCGCGGCGCAACCGTGCGACCCGCGCGACCGTCCCCTGACCGACATCCGCTTCTTCATGCGGGTACTGCCATGAGCCTGCAGCAACACATCGCCGAACTGGAGCAGCAGGTGCGGGCCGCCACCGCTGCCAATGCCGATGAACTCGAGCGCCTGCGCGTGACCCTGCTGGGACGCAACGGCAGCATCACCGCCCTCTTCGAGGCGTTCAAGCAGGTGCCGCCCGAAGAGAAGCGCAGCCTCGGGCCCCTGATGAACGGCCTGAAACAGCTGGCCCAACAGCGGCTCGATGAGCTGCGTGCATCGGCGGAGGATGCCCCTGCCCGCGGCGGCCCCGCCATCGACCTCAGCGCACCGGCCCTCACCACCACCACCGGCAGCCTCCACCCCCTCACCGTGGTGCGCCAGCGCATCGTGGACATCTTCGCCCGCCTGGGCTACACCGTGAGCCAGGGACCCGAAGTGGAGGACGACCGACACAATTTCAGCGCGCTGAACTTCCCCCCGGACCACCCCGCACGCGACATGCAGGACACCTTCTTCGTGAAGGGCCCCGACGGCAGCAGCGGCATTGCGGGCCTGGCGCTCCGCACCCACACCAGCAGTGTGCAGGTGCGCGTGATGGAGGCCGGAAAGCCCCCCTTCCGCACCATCAGCCCCGGTCGCGTATACCGCAACGAGGCCATCAGCGCCCGCGCCCACTGCATGTTCCACCAGGTGGAGGCCCTGTATGTGGATGAGGGGGTGAGCTTCGCCGACCTCAAGGGCACGCTGGACCACTTCACCAAGAGCCTCTTCGGACCGGAGGTGACCATCCGCATGCGGCCCAGCTACTTCCCGTTCACCGAGCCCAGCGCCGAGGTGGACATGAGCTGCACGGTGTGCGGTGGCCATGGCTGCAACCTCTGCAAGCACAGCGGCTGGGTGGAGATCATGGGCTGCGGCATGGTGGACCCGGCGGTGCTCGCCAACTGCGGCATCGACCCGGAACGCTACAGCGGCTTCGCCCTCGGCATGGGCGTCGAGCGCATCACCCAGCTCATCTACCGCGTACCCGACCTGCGCATGTACTGGGAGAACGACGTGCGCTTCCTCGATCAGTTCAAAGCGGCACCCTTCCGCGGTTAGCGGCACATGGCGGACGAGCTGCACAGCGGGATATGCGTGCTGGGCGGCGGTCCGGGAGGCAGCACCGTGGCCCTGCGCCTCAGCCAGCTGGGCGTGCCCTGCATCGTGGTGGAGAAGGACCGCTTCCCGCGCGACAAGGTGTGCGGCGACGCCCTCAGCGGCAAGGTGATGCGCAGCCTGGAACGGCTGGACCCCGCGATCGCCGCACAGGTGAAGGCCCACGGCCAGGGGATGCCCAGTTGGGGCGTCACGTTCGTGGCTCCGAGCGGCCGCGCGTTGCGGGTGCCCTTCTCGCGGGCCACCGGCGTGGGCGAGGCTCCCGGGGTGATCCTGCCGCGCCTGCAGTTCGATGACCTCCTGTTCCGGCACGCCCGCAACGCGCCGCATGTGCAGGTGCTGGAGGGACGTGCGGCCGTGCGGTACGCGCGCACCACGGAAGGCTGGCGGGTGGAGCTCCACGATGGAAGCCGGGTGCATTGCCGCATGATCATCGATGCAAGCGGGGCCAACTCCGGTTTTGCCCGGCATGTGGCCGGGCTGCCCATGGAACCCCGTCATCACGCGGCCGGTGTGCGCGCCTATTACAGCGGCGTGCGCGACCTCGACCCACAGGGGTTCATCGAGCTGCACTTCCTGAAGGACCTCCTGCCGGGCTACCTGTGGGTGTTCCCCCTGCCGGATGGGCGTGCCAATGTGGGGCTGGGACTGCGCAGCGATGTGGTGCGCAAGCGACGCACCGACCTCAAGGCGCTGATGCACCAGGTGCTCACCGAACACCCATCGTTCAAGGAGCGCTTCGCCAACGCCACGCGCGATGGGGCCGTGCAGGGCATGGGGCTGCCATTGGCCAGCAAGCGACGGCCGTTGAGCGGCGACGGCTACCTGCTGGTGGGCGATGCCGGTCACCTCATCGATCCGTTCACCGGCGAAGGCATCAGCCACGCCATGATCAGCGGCGTGCACGCGGCCACCGTTGCCGCCGAAGCCCTGCACACGGGCAACACCGCAGGAGCGTTCTTACGGGCCCATGACCAACGCGTGTGGCGCCGCCTGGGCCAGGAGCTCGCCATCAGCACACGGCTGCAGCAATTGGCCAACAAAGCCTGGCTGTTCGACTTCGTGGTGGACCGCGCCAACCGCAACCCGGCGCTGGCCGATACCATCAGCAGCATGTTCACCGACCTTGACCTGCGGGCAAGGCTGAAGAAGCCGGGGTTCTACATGGACCTGGTGCTGGGTCGCTGAGAAGAGCGGGGGTCATTCCTCCGGCGTCTGCAACCGATCAACAAGGATAGCGCATCGGTTGCCCGCGATGTCAGATTAACTTGCCTTTAAAGTTTTCGGGCTTGGCGAAGGTGGCGATTTTCACCACAAATGTTGATGCGGAGAACCAAACTTTGATTAACCACAAATGTGTCTGCGGAGCACTGAACCGCCACTTTTGCCAAACCCGTGTTATAGGGCGTTTTTCTTCTGTCTAACAAATGTTTCGCTGTCGGTAAATCCGTCATTTTTTATAAATTCTTTAAACTGTTTTTTTGTCGTTGCAAACTTGTAAGGTGCAACTGTGTCCTCCGTTGATTCGGTTATTGTCTTTAAATTTTCTATGTCTTGTTTAGTCGAAATACCGCTAACTACAAGTTGTCCTTTAGATAATTGAATTTTCTTTACTTCCCATCTCTCTTTGTCGTAGCGTTTGTTTAAAAAATAATAACCTTTAAACTTTCTTACAACATTGTCATAGTCCATTAGAAACAACGTGTCGATGTGATGAATATGAGTTACTAAACTGTCACCTTCACGTTTTACAACTTCTCTTATATTGGTCGTTAAGTTAATAATTGTATCACCCGAAAGTCGTAAGTTGCTGTCAAGTTGGGACGGATGAATTTTTTGGTTAAAGTCGTAAATTCTCTGAATTAATTTGTCACCAATTACCAATGCTGAATTGTCCGCAAGACTTAAGTATTGTCCTTGCAAACGGTCAGGAAACTTCGATAGATTTTCTGTTTCAGTTGGTTGTGGTTCGTTAAAAGTCACAGGTGGCTCTCCACAAGCATACAAACCAGTCAAAATGATAATTGTCGAAAAAAAATTTAATTGTTTCATGTTGTTTATTTTAATTGTTAGTAATTCTGTTTTAAAATGCCCTATAACTACTCGGTTGTGCCTATATGGTTTATTTCCGTTTTCATACCGACCGCCGTAGTGGGTACTATTCCACTATTGGAGAGGGCAAAACCACATAGCGCACCAGACGACCAAGTGGCGCAAGGGCTGCCGATCTTACCAAGGGCTTCGGTGGTAACGTGGGTGTATCCTTCGACGCGCTCCGCGTGCCGGTCTGCAGGGTCCCGCTGGAATGACATCCCGAACACATCACGAAGATAACGGGGGGGCATCCACTTTTGCAAACGCCTGTTGCCCACCCCTTCGGTACGTAATGGACCGTGGTCGTGTTGTTGACGGTCGTTCCCTGTGCGCTGCCTGCTGGGGCCCCGCCTGACGATGACCGGGGCCGGGGCCTGTGCTGTTGCTGCCACGGGCACCGCGCGGTGCGGTGCGCGATCGGAAACGCTACGCCGGGCTCAACTTCAGCATGTTGGACATGCCCTGTTCAGCAATGGGCATGCTGGCCACGTTCACCACCAGGTCACCCTTTTCCACGAACTTCCTGCTCCGCAGGATGTGCTTGATGTCGGCGATGGTGTGGTCGGTGCTCACGGTCTTGTCGTAGTACTCCGCCCGCACCCCCCAGACCAGGTTCAGCATGTTGAGGATGCGCTTGTTGCTGGTGAACGCGTAGATGTTCGCCTTGGGGCGCATGCTGCTGATCTTGAAGGCCGTATACCCGCTATGCGTCATGGTCACGATGGCCTTGATATCGATGGCTGCGGCCATGCGCACGCTGGCCATGCAGATGGTGTCGGTGACCATGCGGTCATTGTCCTCCAGGCCGGGCTGTTGCACATTGAACATGGCCTCGCTGGTCTCCATCTCCAGCAGGATGCGGTTCATGGCCTGGACCACTTCCACGGGGAACCTTCCCACGCTGGTCTCGGCGCTGAGCATGACGGCATCGGCATGGTCCAGCACGGCGTTGGCCACGTCGTTCACCTCTGCGCGGGTGGGCGTGATGCTGGTGATCATGCTCTCCATCATCTGGGTGGCCACGATCACCGGACGGTGCTGTGCAAGGCAGCGGCGGACGATGTCCTTCTGCACCAGCGGAACACGCTCCATGGGGATCTCCACGCCCAGGTCGCCGCGCGCCACCATCAAGGCATCGCTCTCGCGGATGATCTCGTCGATCTCCTGCAGGGCTTCCGGTTTCTCGATCTTGGCCACCACCCGCGCATGTTTCTCGCGCGCATTGATGATGCCCTTGAGCTCGATGATGTCGCGCGCACTGCGCACGAAGCTCAGCCCGATCCAGTCCACGTCGTGGTCCAGGGCGAACTCCAGGTCCTGCTTGTCCTTCTCCGTCAGGCAGGGCAGGCTGATCCTGGTATTGGGCAGGTTGAGGCCTTTGTTGGCACTGAGCATGCCGCCATGGATGACGCGGGTGGTCACGTTGGTATGCCCATCGGTGGCCTCCACCTCCAGGCGCAGCTTGCCATCATCCAGCAGCACCAGTTCGCCCTTCTTCACGTCCTTGGGGAACTGCGCATAACTGGTGCTCACCAGTCCGGGAACGCCCTTCACGGGTTCCACGGTGATCACCAGCTCAGATCCATCCACTAGTTCGATGGGGCCGTCCTGCATCTCCCCCACGCGCATCTTGGGACCCTGCAGGTCGGCCAGGATGGCGGTATGCTTGCCCAGGTCCTCGCTCACCTCGCGGATGTTGCGGATCAGTTCGGCATAGAAGACGTAATTGCCATGGCTGAAGTTGAGCCGGCACACATCCATGCCGCTCTGCATCATGCGTCGAAGGACCTCTGGCGATGCGGAGGCTGGGCCGATGGTGGCCACGATCTTGGTCTTGGCGTTGTTCATGCGTGCTTATTGCAGCAGTTTGTAGCCCTCCTTGAGCTGCTCGTAGGGCACTACGAAGGCGGTGAGGATATGGTCCGTGGCGCGCAGTCGGTCCAGCAGGTCGGGGTGCTGTTGGGCAAGTTCGCGGTCCACCACCAGGAAGTAATCGGTCTGTCGTTGCTCCTTCAGGAAACACCCGTCCGCGCAGTGATTGTTCACCAGGGTGAACCGGCCGGCATTGCCTTCCACCACATGGTCGTAGGCCCTGTAGCTGAGCGTGCGGCCGGCCACCACCTCGCTCATGGGTGTGCGCCGCCGTGTGAGGAGCAGGCCAAGGCTGCGGTTGATGGACCAGCAAAGGCGATGGTCCTTCACATGGCTGCTGATGCCAACGACCACCACTTCGGGGTCGGGTTGCAGATCGAGCTTGTACCTGGCCATGCTGTGTGGTCCAAAGGTAGCCCAGCGTGGCTGCCAACGGAGGGAATGCCGGCCGGGAACGGACATCACGCACCGGGCTGCTGCCGGGGCCGCCTGCGGGTGGTGCGGCGTGGCGTGGCCTGTTCCGCACCGGGTGTGTCGCCAGACGGTGCGGCACTACGCGAACGCATGCGTTGGAAGGCGCTCTGCGCGGCCTCCTGCTCGGCGCTCTTCTTGCTCACCCCCCGGCCCGTGCCCTTGAGGTCTCCTGCGATGAGCACTTCGGCCACATAGATCCTTCCACGCGGGCCGCCATGCTCCTCCCGCACCACGAACTCCACCTTCTTGCGGCGCTTCTGCCCCCATTCCAGCAAGCGGCTCTTCCCGTCCTTGTCCTCCTTCTCGATCTCCTTCAGGTCGAAATGCTGGTGGATGAGCTTGACCACCACCTTGCGGGTACGCTCGAAGCCCTTGTCCAGGAAAATGGCACCGATCAAGGCCTCCAGGGCGTTGCCTGGGACCGAGCTTTCGTGGCTGCGGGCCAGGTTGCTCTCCAGCACCCGCTCGATATGGATGTGTTTGGCGAGCGTGTTCAACTGGCTGCGGCTCACCAGCTTGCTGCGCATGCGGGTAAGGAACCCCTCGCCCTTGTCGGGGTAGGTGTTGAACAGCAATCCGCCGATGATGGCATCGAGCACCGCATCGCCCAGGAATTCCAGGCGCTCATTGTCCGGCAGGTCGGGACGGTCCTCGGCCACCGCGCTCACGTGGCGCAGTGCCTGGCGGTAGAGCGGGAGGTCGCCCGGGGTGATCCCCAGCACCTGCCTGGACCAGGCCCGCACCCTGCGCTCCTCGGGGTTGCGTGCCCGGCTGAAAAGACCGCTTAACAAGGGGCTCAGCTGTACTTGCGGAAGATCACCGACGTGTTGTGACCACCGAACCCGAAGGTATTGCTCAGGGCGGCGTTCACCGTGCGCTTCTGGGCCACGTTGAAGGTGAAGTTCAGCTTCGGATCGATCTCGGGATCGTCCGTGAAGTGATTGATGGTGGGCGGGATGGTATCCGTATGCACGGCCATGATGGCGGCCACCCCCTCCACCGCGCCGGCGCCGCCCAGCAGGTGCCCCGTCATGCTCTTGGTGGCGCTGATGTTCAGCGTGTAGGCATGCTCGCCGAAGAGGCGCTGGATGGCCTTCACCTCCTG
>CAZLGY010000045.1:19760-20044 GCA_964559165.1 uncultured Chryseobacterium sp. | reverse complement strand
GTCCACCGACCACGTCAAGATCAACGCGCAGTACGAGCTCTTCATCAACGGCAAGTGGGTGAAGCCGAAGAGCGGGAAATACTTCGACACCATCAACCCCGCCAACGAGCAGAAGCTCGCGCGCATCGCCGAGGCAGGCGAGGCCGACGTGGACGCCGCCGTGAAAGCCGCGCGCAAGGCCTACGACACCGTGTGGGGCAGGATGCCCGCGGCCGAACGTGCCAAGTACATCTACCGCATCGCGCGCCTGCTGCAAGAGAAGGCCCGCGAGTTCGCCGTCATCG
>CAZLGY010000045.1:7651-19750 GCA_964559165.1 uncultured Chryseobacterium sp. | reverse complement strand
CAAGACCGTATCGCCGCTCGGCGTGGCCGGCCAGGTCATCCCCTGGAACTTCCCGCTGCTGATGGCCGCGTGGAAGCTCGCGCCCGCGCTCGCCTGCGGCAACACCGTGGTGCTGAAACCCGCCGAGACCACGCCGCTCACCGCGCTCAAGCTCGCCGAACTGCTGCAGGAGGCCGAGCTCCCCGATGGCGTCGTCAACATCGTCACCGGTGCGGGGGCCACGGGCGCGGCGGTCGTCAACCATCCCGATGTCAACAAGGTCGCCTTCACCGGCAGCACCGGCGTGGGCAAGCTCATCCAGCGCGCCACCGCGGGCAGCGGCAAGAAGCTCACCCTCGAGCTCGGCGGCAAGGCGGCCAACATCATCTTCGCCGATGCCGCCATCGACCAGGCCGTCGAAGGCATCATCAACGGCATCTTCTTCAACCAGGGCCACGTGTGCTGCGCCGGCAGCCGCCTCTTCGTGGAGGAAGGCGTGTACGACGAGGTCATCCGCAAGCTCAAGCACCGCATGCGCTCGCTTGTGGTGGGCGATCCGCTCGACAAGAACACCGACATCGGCGCCATCAACAGCCGCGAGCAGCTCGGCACCATCAACAAGTACCTCAAGGCCGGTGTCGCCGACGGAGCCGAGCTATACCAGCCCGCCTGCGATCTGCCCAGCAAAGGCTTCTGGTGCCGCCCCACGCTCTTCCTCAACGTGGCGCAAAGCGCACGCATCGCGCAGGAGGAGATCTTCGGCCCCGTGCTCGCCGTGCAGACCTTCCGCACCGTGGACGAGGTGATCCAGAAGGCCAACAACACGCCCTACGGCCTCAGCGCCGGCGTGTGGACGGACAAGGGCAGCAAGATCTTCAACCTCACCAGCAAATTGCGCGCGGGCGTCATCTGGGCCAACACCTACAACAAGTTCGATCCCACCTCACCCTTCGGCGGCTACAAGGAGAGCGGGTACGGACGGGAAGGCGGGGTGCATGGGTTGGGGGCGTATCTCAACCTCAATTGAGGCACATGGCTGCGGGGCATGGCGCCAAGCATCGGTCAACGCTCCTGTAACGTCGACCCACTCGGTCGACATGCACCTGTCAGATGGATGAGGAGGGCGTGCCCCCGCCTCTTGAGCTTTATCACTTGCGGGCCCGCCCGCCGGAGCTTCAGCGGAGGGGGGTCGGGTGCTCCGCTGTAGTCCCGCACCACCGGCCATCGGCTGCACGCGCTCCGGTGGCTCCCTGCTGTCGCCTCCTCGCTGCGGCATCCGAAACGGCCTTGTTGGTGCGGGAGCTGCCGCTTCGCCCCTCACGCAGATCCGTCCAAGACCCGCCGATTCTATATTACCGATAGCCGATCGACGGTCTTTCCGTCATGCTGGCAAGGCCATGAGCAAGACCACCAAAGCCACGATCGAAGTCCAAGGCGCGACCATCACCGTGGTGCCGCATGAAGGCCATGACTTCATCAGCCTCACGGACATCGCCAAGTACAAGAACCCGGACCACCCGGATGATGTGGTGCGCAACTGGCTTCGCAACCGGAGCACGGTGGAGTTCCTGGGCATCTGGGAGCGGCTGAATAACCCGGCTTTTAATCCCGTCGAATTCGACGGGATTAGAATGCAGACCGGTATCAACAGCTTCGTGCTCACGCCCAAACAGTGGATCGACAAGACCGGCGCAGTGGGCATCCGTTCCAGCGCTGGCCGCTACGGGGGCACCTATGCCCACAAGGACATCGCGTTCGAGTTCGCGTCGTGGGTCTCGGTGGAGTTCCGGCTCTACCTCATCAAGGAGTTCCAGCGCTTGAAGGAGGATGAGAGCCAGCGCCGCTCCCTCGCCTGGAACCTGAACCGCGAGCTATCGAAGATCAACTACCGCATCCATACCGATGCGATCAAGGAGCATTTGGTGCCGCCGGAAGTCACAGCCGCCCAAGCCGCCATCACATACGCCAACGAAGCAGATGTCCTGAACGTAGCGCTCTTCGGCCTCACCGCAAAGGAGTGGCGGATGGCGAACCCGGCACTCGACGGCAATATGCGCGACCATGCCTCCATCGAGCAGTTGCTCGTGCTGGCCAACATGGAAAGCCTCAATGCCGAGTTCATCCACATGGGACTGTCGCAGGTTGAGCGCTTGATGAAGCTCAATGCCATTGCCATCCGGCAGATGAGTTCGCTTGCCCTGAATGCCAAGCGCCTGCTCGAAGGGAAAAGAGGCAAGTAAGGATCCCGGATACCCTATCGGCCTGTCGCGTACATTTCAACCTGCGCCGCCGGCGTATGGACGGACAAGGGCAGCAAGTGTCTTCGTCCCGGTTCATCGTGGATCTTCAACCTCACCAGCAAACTGCGCGCGGGCGTCATCATGGGTGGGGCTATGCCAACATCGGTTTTGGTAGCGAGCGGGGAGGATGTCGCCGCCAGACGAGGCGCGAGAACCGAGCATAGCCGTAGCTATGTGAGGATCGAAGCAACGAAGTATGGAGGTGAGAGACCATCGTGCAGCCCGAAGGATGATGTTGGCATAGCCCCTAACACCTACAACAAGTTCGATCCCACCTCACCCTTCGGCGGGTACAAGGAGAGCGGCTATGGGCGTGCCCCCGCCTCTTGAGCTCTTCCCCCTCCATCACCCCTCAGCTACGACAAGTTCTGGCGGAGTGGTGAGCGACATTTGTGCCCGATCTTCGCTCAATGCCCATCCGCATCCTCCATACCGCAGACAACCACCTTGGCATCAAGCACGACCGGCTGCCCGATGGGATCCGTGAACGCCTGGTGGAGGAACGCATCGCCGCGATCCGGCGCCTGGTATCCACGGCCAACGAGCGCCACGCACACTTCCTGGTGGTGGCCGGCGACCTGTTCGACAAGCTCTCCGTGCCCGGCGCCCTCATCGGGCAGGCCGTGGACGTGCTCAAGGGCTTCGAGGGCGAGGCCGTGCTGGTGCTCGCTGGCAACCACGACTACTGCGAAGGGCCGGAGAGCAAGCTCTGGAAGACCTTCCGCAGGGCTGCTGAGGGCAGTGCCATCATCGCACTCACCGAACAGTGCACCATGGATTTCCACCTGGACGAGGGTGCCGTGCGCTTCCACGCCTGCCCCTGCCCGGGCAAGTACGGCAGCGAACACCTGACCGGCTGGGTGGCCGGTGCCGACAAGCCGGAGGGCATGCTCCATATCGGCATCGCCCATGGCAACGTGGAGGGCCTGGGCCTCGATGCGGACCAGCGCTACTTCAACATGACCGAGGCCCAGCTTCGCTCCACCGGTGTGCATACCTGGCTGCTCGGCCATATCCATGTGCCCGCACCGGCACCGGGTATCGTGGGCCGTCCGGTGTACTTCATGCCTGGCATCCACACGCCCGATTCGGTGCGTTGCACCCATCCGGGACACGCCTGGTACATCGAATTGGGGATGGACGGCACCTGCCACCATGAACAGCTCACCACGGGCGCCATCCGCTTCCACCGCAGGACCGCCACGCTGGAGCATGCCAACGATATCCTTGCGCTGGAGCAGCAGTTGGCCGCATGGGACGCTCCGAACACCGTGCTCGACCTGCAGCTGAACGGCCGCCTGGACCATATGCTGCTCAACCAATTGGCCGGCCTGCTGGAAAGGCTGCGTACCCGCTTCCTCCACCTCACCACGGAGGTCGATGTGGAAGAGGTGCTCACACCCGCCGAGATCGCCGAGCGCTTCCCCGACGGCACGCTGCCACACGCGCTGCTCACCGCACTGCTCGCCGATCCGGAACACCCCGGTGATGCGCAGGTGGCGCTCGACATCATCCAGGACCTGCGCCGCGCATGAAGCTCACCAGCATCCGACTGCATCCCTTCGGCGGCACCGTCGACCGCACCATCGCCCTGCACGATGGCCTGAACGTGCTGCAGGGTGCCAACGAGTATGGCAAGACCACGCTGTTACACGCGTTGTGGCATGCGTTGCACACGTCCACCGACCTGGCCCCCAGCGTGCTGGAGAAGAACATGCGCCGCTGGTTCCCGCTGCCGGGCGGTGACCACGTACGGGTGACCCTGTGCTTCGAAGCGGAGGGCACCACCTGGACCCTGGAGAAGACCTGGGGTGCTGGCCGCTCCGCCCTCCTCCGTGCCCACACTGGCGCGTCCATGGCCGACCATACCAGTGTGCAGCAGCGGCTCCGCACCCTGCTCCGCCTCAACGAGGCCACCTGGAAGTGGGTGCTGTTCACCGGACAGGCCCAGCTTGCGAGGACGCTGGAGCACCTCGCCAAGGAGGCGGCCACGCTCGAAGATGTGCACGGCCTGCTCCAGGGCGCGGCGGCCATCCCCGGCGACATCCCCGCCGACCGGCTCCGCGGCGTATTGGATGAACGGATCACCGCTCATTACAGCAACTGGGACCGTGTCGTCAATGCGCCGAGGGACGGGCGTGGCATCGCCAACCCCTGGAAGATCAAGGTGGGTCCGGTGCTGGCGGCCTACTATGCCAAGGAGAACATACAGGTCGAGCTTGAGCGGGTGGTGGCGCACGAGCGATCGGTGGATACCGTGAACGAGCGTTGCGCAAGCCTTGCGGCCACGTTCCAAAAGGCCGAACCCTTCATCACGGAGGGGCGCGCCCAGCGCAATGGTCTCAGCAGGCGCATTGGCCTGGAGGAGCAGGTGCAAAGGCTCACGAGCACCGTACAACAGCTCATGGCCATCGTGTCCGCATGGCCGGGCGCCACCCAGGTCATTGAGGCCCAGGAGAAGGGGCTACAACGTTCGGCCACCGACCTGGGTAAGCTACAGGACGAGCTGGATATTGCGCGCAAGCAGGCGCAGGCGCAGCACCTGCGCGATGGGTACCGCCGCATCACCGAGGCGCGGGCTGCCTGTCAGGAGGCCACCACGAAGCTCGCCGCGCTGCCTGCCGTGGACCCACAGGCGCTGCAGGAGCTGAAGAACCTGGAGCAGCGCATGGCAGAACTTCAGATACAGGTGGAGGCACAGAAGCTCGTGGCGCGACTGGAAAGCACCGGAGCGCGTTCGGTCACCGTGCAAAGCGGCACCGATGCCCCGGCATCCATCGCACTTATACCGCGGCGACCCTGGCAGGCCGATGCGGCGGGGCGTTTCAGCGCAACGGTGGACGACCTGCAGATCACCGTGCAGAGCGGCTTGGAGGATGTGGACGCCCTCTTCGGCAAGCTGGAGACCGCGCAGCTGCGCCGTACCGAACTGCTCTCCGCGCTGGGGCGACCAAGCGTGGCCGCTGCAGAGGCTGCTGCAACGGCCCATGCGGACCAGCAGCGTGCGCTGAAGGGCCTGGAGGACCTCTACAAGGCAGCCCTGCAAGACCGGCCGGAGGAAGAGTGGGAAGCAATGATACAGGAACTCGCTGCCCTGCCCGCCACGCGTGACAGCGCCGTGCTGGAGGATGAGCGCATCAAGTTGCTCGGGCAGCAGGCCTGGCTTCGTGCCGAGATCGACGCCAAACGCAACCAAGTGGACGGGTGGACGCGGGAACATGTGAGCGTGGATGCCCTGATGGAGAAGGTCATTGTGCACAGGGCCGAACTGGGCGGCGCACAGAAGGAACTGGCAGAATTACCTGCGCTGCCACATGGCTTCGCCAGTGTAAAGGACTACCTGGAGGCGCTCGACGCCCGTGAGCGGGAACAGGAGGGGGTGAAGGAACAGCTCGATACCGCGCGGCGCGAACACGCCCGGCTCGAAGGACTGACCCCCGCGCGCACCGCCGAGGAGCTCCGCGAGGAACTGGACCTCAAGGAACGCGAATTCCAACGGCGCATGGCGGAAGGGCAGGCCTTGCTGCGCATCCAGCAGCGGTTCGAGGCGGTGGCGGCAGCACGTCATGCGGGCGATCCGTTGCAGGGGCTTGCCGATGCGGTGACGCGCTACTTCTCAACGCTCACCGACGACCGCTACGGACGCGTGGAAATGGAGGGCACCATGCCCGGTCATGTGCATGGTCCGGTGCGCCTCCCGGCGACGCAGCTTTCACAGGGTGCGCTCGGCTCACTGGCGCTGGCCACCCGGCTTGCGCTGGCGGAGCTCTACCTCCGCAACGACAATGGCTTCCTGCTGCTGGACGACCCCTTCACGGACATGGATCCGCAGCGGCGGGCGCTTGCCGTGGAGGTCCTGATGCAGTTCGCGGCACAACGCCAGGTGATCCTGCTCACCTGCCACCCGGAGCACGCGGATGCGATGGTGGCTGCGGGGGCCACGCGGGTGTGGCAAGGGGTGGCTGATCAGTGATCGCCTACGCGAGGGGCCGCGCCTCCAACGCGAACAGCCGCACATCCGTCCGGCCATGAAAGAGCGGTTGCAGGTAGGCTGCCATCACCTCTTCTGGCGGCAGGTGCTCCAAGCCCCATGGCGTTGCATCGGGCAGGTGCGTCTTCAGCCATGCCCGCAACTGCAGTCGTGCAGTGGCCGACCCGCGGAGGTCCTGCCAGGCGAGCCATGCCAGCAGACCGCCCAGCAGGCCTGCCGTGTCCCGCTCACGACGGGCAAGCAACCAATTCCCTTCCAGCCGTAGCACGCGGAGCCGGATGAAGGCATGGGCCTCGGCCAACGCTCCCGCAGCCAGGACCGACGCGTTATCGGCGCCCGCCGGAGCCTCGTACCATAGCCGGTCATCCGCCAGTTGCCAGCGCACGCACAGCGGTTCCAACGTGCCCAGCTCCAGTATGCCCTGTTCCACGCGAGCCGCTGTTGTCAGCCCCACGGTACGGCCACGCACCGGCCATGAAAAGCCGTTGGTTGTGATCAGCTGGTGCATTGCAAAGGAGGGGTCCGGGAGGTGCTGTGCTTCGGAGGTGCGGGTGCTCATGGCGGTAAATGGCGTTGGGATGGGAATGCAGGCGGCAGAAGACGGGACAACGCGAAGATCCAAAGGAACATTGTGCCATGACGTTTGGCCTGGCGGAAGTTGTGGCAAGGGTGAAAAGCGATGTTCATCCTCGGAATACGGTCAACACGCTCGAAGACTGCGCAAGTGCGAGCAGTTCGGTGTACCCGCGTACGACCAGCGGGTGAGAATGATGTGGATGGTGTTTCCGTCATAAAGATCCGCCACCTGCATCCGCAACAGCAGGATACATCCAGGCTCGGATCGATCGTGGAAAAGTTGAGCGGCCATGCGGACAGAAGCGTGCTACGTTCACAGCGCAACTGTGCGCCGGGCCGTGGCACCCCGACCATGAACGAACAACGTTGGACGTATCACTGATACCGAACATGTTATCACCTGACGCACAAAGACTCTTGGAGCTTCTTCCGGAAACCGGACGCATCGTGAACGCGACAGCCGTGGCGCTCACCGGATGGGACTACGACCGCATGAGGGCCGCCAAATTCGAGCTGCGCGATGCAGGGCTGGTTGAAATGAGGGCCTCGTTCGGTGGTCCATTCGGTCGCACCACCAACGACCCGAAGGCCACGACGTTGAACAAGGTCCTCGCCGCAGCTGAAAATGAACTGTACGAGCCGTTCAGGAATTGGATCAACGAAGAGTTCCGTCCCACCGATTTCGTGGTGGGCAGGGACCTGTTCGAGGTGGTGGTGTCCGCGAACAAGCGACCGAACGGCTCGGGGAAATGGGAGATCCCCGACCTGATCACGGTCTCCATCAAGAAGTACCGCTTCGTGCCGGAACTGGTGTTCCGCACCATTTCCTTCGAGGTGAAACCCAAGGGCCAGGCCTTCAACACCTATGGCATCTTCGAGGCCATCTCGCATTCGAAGTTCGGCAACCTCACCTACTACTGCTTCGAATACCCGAAAGAGGACGACTTCTACGACAACACCGACTACCAGCGCGTAGAGCAGGAAGCAAAGACCCACGGCATCGGCCTCATCCAGATCTGGTTCAAGGACGAGCAGAAGAGGTACGTGGACGGCCAGGTCATCCTCGAGGCAAAGCCCAAGGGCTACGACCCGGGTACCTTGAGCAACTTCATCGAGAAGTTCTTTCCGGAAGAAGTGAAGAACAGGATCTCTGTCCTGACCCATTCATTCTGAACCGGGCGCTGCTGCTTGTTCGCCACCGGACGCATTGGCTGATAGGTGATTCCGGGGGGCTTGACCCTTTCGTTCCAGCCCGGCAGCAAAGGCCCCTACGAGAACATCCCCCATGGACCTCGAAACCTTCATCGACACCTACGACAAACCCGGCGCCGTGGTATTGCTGGAAGGCAACCGCGAAGTGCGGCCGGAGGACGGCCCCAAGCTCACGGCCCTGGCCACGCTATTGGCCCAGCGCACCATGCACATGCGCTTCCGCAGCGGCAACGCCGAGGGCGCCGATGCCTTCTTCGCCGCCGGGGTGGTGGCCGTGAACCCCGCCCGCCTGGAAGTCGTGACGCCCTACAGTGGGCACCGCAAAGCCTACAACGAGGCCGGCACCACCGTGGACCTGGGCATGGTGAACATGGCCGCCGAGCCCGAGGTGCCCTACCAGACCAAACAGGCCACCCCCGCCAATGCCGGGCTCGTGGACCATTACCTGGAAGGTGCCCGCGACCGCAACGCCCAAAAGGCGCCCTACCTGCTGCGCGACACCCTCAAGGTGACCGGCTCTGTCTCCGCCGGCCTGGCCCCCGCCACCTGCGGGCTCTTCTACCACATCTCCACCAAGCCCACCAGCGGCACCGCCCACACCATGCGCGTGTGCGAGCAGCGGGGTGTGCCCGCGTACGGCCAGCGGGTGTGGATGGGGTGGGTGGGGTGAGGGTACCGTTACAATGCCCCACGAACGGCACACGCCGCAGTAGGATGCACGAGGGCTCGGCGTGATCATGACGAGTTGATTTGAAATGCGGCCTGAAGAGTGCTATCTTGGCAATACGCTGGCCGATTTCGGTATCAGGAGAATTACTTACGAGATAGCAACCATTATGACCCAATCTGATATTATTGAAGCTTTTGCTCAAGTATACTGGTCTGCGATTGCAAAATACAATGACCATAATCGTGCTATGGATGATGAGTCTCTCGCACGCAAGAGATTCATGAGTGAATTTCGACATTCATTAAAATGGCCAATAAAGCACTGCGGCACTCTTATTCCACCCAAGGCAAGCTTAAGCGCTTTAAAAATAGCCTGCGACCATGATGTCGATCTGCATGCCTTGCAATGGAAGGATCAACCAAATGCTGAAAAATTAATTACAGGCATAAAGGGACGACATATATTCGTACATGAACATGAAATACCCATTGTCATTATGTATGAAAGGATTCTGCGTTCAAAATCATTGGAAGAGGTCAAGAATATTTTATCAAGTCAATCCATAGTTTGGATAACCAAGGAGGAGAATAAACGATTACCTCAATATAAAAGATCCCCAAACGCTTATCAAGAAGCGGGTATAGAATATGAATCGAACCCATACGCCGACGATTGGATGGAGAGGCCATGGAAGAGACGATCCTGAACGTCAGGTAGCGGAGCGCCGTTCCCCCTGCCCGCGTTATCCCTCCCATGCCCATCTTGCATGTCCTTCCCCCATGCCCCTTTACTCCCTCAGCAAATCCACCACCATGCTGGGGCGCCAATGCACCAAGGCGCTCTGGCTGAACAGGCACCACCGCGAGCTGCGCGCCAAGCCCAACGCTGCGCAACAGGCCGTGCTGGACAACGGCACCAACGTGGGCCTGCTGGCCCGCGCGCGCTTTCCGGGCGGCACCGACTGCGATCCCAACCGCCTGGTGAACATCCCCGGCATGCTGCAGGCCACGCAGGACGCCCTGAACGCCGGGGCCACCGTGCTCTACGAGGCCGCCTTCCTGCACGATGAGGTGCTGGTGCTGCTGGACATCCTGGTGCGCGACAGCGATGGCTGGACGGCCGTGGAGGTGAAGAGCTCCACCACCGCCAAGGACCAGTTCGTGGCCGATGCCGCCCTGCAGCACCTGGTGATCACCACCAGCGGGCTCCCCCTGCAGCGCGTGCAGCTCATGCTCATCAACAACCTGTATGTGCGTCAGGGGCCTATCGACGTGCAGCAGCTCTTCCGCCTGGAGGACGTCACCGTGCAGGCGCTGGCCATGCGCGAAGGGCTCATGGCGGACATCGGCCGCTTCAAGGCGGTGCTGGCCCAACCCCAGGAGCCGGACATGCCCATCGGTCCACATTGCCACGCGCCCTATACCTGCCCCTTCCGCGATCATTGCTGGGCCCACGTGCCCACGCCTTCGGTGTTCGACCTGCCGCGCATCGGGGCCGAGGCCTACGCCCTGGAGAAGGCGGGCGTGGTGCGCATCCAGGACGTGCCGCCGGGCACCGCCCTCAGCGCTGTGCAGCACCGCCACGTGGCGGCCCACCGCACAGGCCTCCCGCAGATCGATGCGCCTGCGGTGCGCGCCTTCGTGGACGGTCTGCGGTATCCCCTGCACCACCTGGACTTCGAGACCATCTTCCCGTCGGTGCCCCTGTTCGATGGCACCCGTCCCTACCAGCAGGTGCCCTTCCAATACAGCCTGCACGTGGAGGATGCCCCCGACGCCGCGCCGCATCACCGGGCCTTCCTGGGCGATGCACAGGGCGACCCACGCGCGGTCTTCGTGCAGCAGCTGCTGGCGGACATTGGTCCGGAGGGCGACATCCTGGTGTACAACAGCTCCTTTGAATCGGGTATCATCGGTGCACTGGCCGAGGCGATGCCACACCACGCGGCGGCCCTCCTGGCACTGCGAACCCGCATCAAGGACCTGCTGGTGCCCTTCCGCCAGGGGTGGTACTGCCACCCGGGCTTCGGGGGCAGCAACTCGCTGAAGGCCGTGCTCCCCGCGCTGGTGCCCACGCTCAGCTATGGCAGCCTGGCCATCCAGGACGGCGGCGCCGCATCGGATACCTTCTTGCGCCTGCTGCTGCGCGACCCGCAGCTGGACCCCGTCACCGCCCGCCAGCAGCTGCTGGACTATTGCCACCTGGACACCCTGGCCATGGTGGAAGTGCTGGAAGTGTTGCGGGGGGTGTGATCCGGTCGTATTGAAACAGTGAACATCAGCGATCAAATGTGGGGCGATAGCAAGGACGGGACTTACATGTCCGGTCAGGATAAAGAGGAGGAGCGCATTGAGGCATTGGTCGGGAAGCTCTCAGGTGACCAACTGAAGGAGTTCGTCAGGCAATACCTGAATTATCGACAGGAGGGCTACCTGGATGACCTGGATCGGTTCGTCATACGCACTTTGGGCGGAGCGAACTCCCTGCATTTGTTGCAGCGACACCCGGTGAATATCCGCATGTATGATGCAGCCTGCCGCGAGATCGCCAGGCGGTGGTTCAAGGGCACGCTCGAGCCTCCAAACGGCGCGCAGTAGAACCAGATCTGTGCCAAGGGCGATATGCGCCAGTAGGTGAGGTATTACGTGGATTATGCTGGATGTTAGCAATTTTGCGAGTAGGCGTTACATGGCCGATCAGGGTCATTGGCCTCACACCATTGTACATGGCATCCTTCAACGAGATCTGGTTCAACAAGGTGAACGAGCCGTATGGCTGGCTGGGGAACATGTCCCCCCATCCGGTGGTGTACGAGGGGCAGGAGTGGCGCACCGCCGAAGCCCTCTTCCAGGCCCTGCGGTTCAAAGCCCCCGAGGTCCGCGAGGACATCCGTGAACAGGATAGCCCAATGAAGGCGAAGATGAAGGCGAAACGGGATGACTACCAGTCAATGCGCGTGGTGGAGCCGATGAGCGACCAGGACCTGGCGAACATGCGGCTGTGCCTGCGGCTGAAGTTCGACGCCCACCCGGAACTGCGCCGGCGCCTGCTGGCCACCGGAACGGCGCTGATCCAAGAGGACGCTACCGGACGCGTTGGACCATGCGACGGGTTCCGGGGTGCCCGGCGCACGGAGCACGGCGTTGTAGGTGACAACATGCTTGGACGCCTGCTGATGGAACTGCGGGAAGCGCTGCGGAAGAACACACCGGCCCTTGAAGAGCCACCTGCCGCGCGCTAATGAGCAGAACCATTCCACCAGCCTATGCGAAGAGGTACAGCAACCTGTACACGGTGCTCCTTGGTAAGAAGTACAGACCCGACCCGGAATTCCCTGCCGCACTGGACAGGCTTGGGGCGCTCAAGGGCTT
>CAZLGY010000045.1:0-7641 GCA_964559165.1 uncultured Chryseobacterium sp. | reverse complement strand
CCATCATCAACGATCTGTGCTCCCTGGCGGGTCGCCTGCCGGTCCGCACGGGGTCCGACGACTACGCATCCATGCTGGTGGCGCGCTGTCGCATGATGCTGGATTGGTTCAATGAACAGGAAAAGCTTAAGCGCAAGCCTGCGGACTTCATGGCCGACCTGGCCAGGCGATGCAACCCGAGCTTGTTGGAGAAGTGCCTCATCGAGGGCCGCTGGGACGGCCTGTTCCAGGTGTGGTGCAGGCACGGGGTCCTCTTCAGGGGTACTGGCGCCCCCTTGGATGAAAAGGTGTGGCTCCAGAACACCACGTGGGCGGCCTCCATACTTAACCGCCTCTCACCTGTACCATTGCCGGGGCCGTTCCTGGGCACTTCCGCGCTCACGGAACAGGAGGTTGGCTGGCTCCTGCACCTCTTGCAGCGCAAGTCGCTTGCCACGGCACCTGACCTGCCCTTCAAGCTGTCATCGGAGACCATACGCGTCTTTGCCACATACCCTGCGGGCACCTTTCACCTCGGGGTATCGGACCTGCTGTTGCTGGCTGACCTTACCGCGAAAGGGGCACAACCTGGCTATGCGCTCCGCATCGTCCGCATGCTGGCGCACGAGCTCGGTAACACGGACCGTGTCGCCATCGCCCGCCACCTGGTGGCCATCAACTATCCGGCCGATGACCTCCTGCGCCTGGGCGATATGCTGCGCGGGAACGTCGGGAAGCAGCAGTCCGACGCCATTCATGGCAAGCAGGCCAGCGAGATCAAAGACCTTGTGGATGCCTGGCTGGTGACGGTCTGGCATGACCATGGTCGTATAAAGGGCAAGCAGCCACGGCACGAGACCAAGGAGTTCAAGAAGAAGGTGGGTCATGACCACTACCACATCAAACCCCTGCTCCGCGGGCGTGACCTCTTCACGGAAGGGGTCGTGCTCAGGCAAGGCATCTTTGCCCACCTTCAGGAGGTCCTCGAACGCCGTCTTCTGGTCTATTCCCTCCGCATTTTGAAACAGAACGACGCCGTGCAGCGTCTGTGCACCATTGAATTGAGGGGTGCCGACACCATGGAGAACCGGTTCCGGCTTCGCAACAAGGAGAACAAGCTGCCGCATGAACTACGTATCGTGCAGGTGAGGGGTACCGATGACAGGGCTCCCACTGAGCAGGAGGTCAACATCATCCGCGAATGGGCTTGGCGCAACAAGTTGGAATGGACCCCGCCGGCGCCCCGCAAGCGCACGCCCTGAACCATCCACGGCACCGCGCCCGCTGCCGCATCCATGCCCATCTACCACCGCATCGCCGACCTCTGCGCCGCGCGCACCGACCGTGTGCACTGCATCGTGCAGCTGCTGGAGGAACTGCGCATCCCCCATGTGGTGGACATGCGCACCTTCACCGAAGGGGTGCTGGTGCCCCTCTTCGCCACGGGGTGACGCAGAGCGCTGACCTTCAGTGCATTCCTGTTTTTCGTCGCGTTGGTCACTGCGGCCATGCTCACTTTTTTTGATCCCGATTTGCATATGTCAATTCCGTTTTACATCTTCGCATTGGTAACCACACACACTTCTTAAGGATCTGGTGAACTCTTGTGCCAAGTGGTGCAGGAGTTTATGTGTCTGTCCCCTTCCCTGGCCGGTTTTTGAACTGGTGGGGGTGGGGTGGAAACTGCTGTGCATGCTGTTCTCCCGGCTGGAGGGATGAATGGGATGTGGGGAGTATTCGTATTTCCGTTCCGGAGGGGGTATATGTGGTGTTGAAGGATCCCCCCTGGTGACCGTGTATGTCTTGGGGCCCGGTACTGATCATCAAGGTGTCGTGTAGTGTCCGTCCCCTTCCGGCCTGGTGGTGATCGGAATGGGTGGCGGAGAATGCTGGGAGCTACTGTGTACTGTTCATCCGGAAGTTGGGATGAATGGGATGCGGGGAGTATTCGCATTGCCTTTCCGGAAGGGGTATGTGAAGGTCCGTGGGATGCGATCGCATCCGGGCTATGTCATCGAAGCAAGTAGTGTGTGCTGTCGTTGTGGAACCTCAACTGTCGGAAACCATTAAACCCTCATGAACATGAACCAGCAATTCATCGATCTCGTGACGCGCATGGCGCAGGAGTATGAGCCGTGGAACCATCTATCGCCGGGTACACCGCTGACCGAGGAGCTGATCCGCGAGGACATTGCGGGCATCCAAAACGGCATCTATCCGGATTACATCGGCATGGGCAACCCGGATGCGGATATTCTGTTCGTGGGCAAGGAGAAGGCGCTGGCTCCTGGCAAGTTGATCGACCAGCCCATCATCCTGCACGAGCTGCTCCTCAACCACCCGCATTGGTATGACATCGTGGTGAACCACACGAACACGGGTTCGCATGATCCGGCGCTGTTGCAACGCCCGCATCCCTTCACCGGCTTCAGCCCCTACAACCCCTTGCTGTTGCCGACCACATGGGCCCGGGTGACCGGCCGTGGCTTCCATACCTACCAGGGGATGTGGTTGGCGGTGGATGACGGCGCCACCATCAACGATGTGACCGGCTTGGGCGCAATGACCCCACCGCAGGCCGAGGCGTGGCAATGGCGCTTGTTCGACAAGGTCTTCATCACTGAGCTGAGCATCGAGGTGGCGCGCAGCTCCTCCAAGGTGCGCTTCAAGTTGAAGGAATGGCTGCAAAGCCCCCGCTACCGCTTCATGTCCGGAATGGCTGCGCCGTTCTACCAGCGCTTCAAGACCGTGGTGATCTATGCTGGCGTGAACAACCGTCGTTATGTGGGTGCACCAGGTTCCCCGGAGCGGCTTGCGCTGATCCAGATCTTCAACCCCACGCTCACGCACGCCCACATGCAAGTGCTTGCCAATGGTGCGGTGCAGGAGTACGCCAATGGCACCGGAGCGCGCGTACTGATCACGCCGCACCTGTCCGGTAATGCCGGCCGTGCATTGACGGTGCAACCGCTGCTGTGATCGTTCATCCAGGCTGAGCCGTGTTCCTCCCGGCAGGGTGGAGGCATGCACGGCGATGTCTACCGTGGTAGGAAGGAGTTCGTGCTTGAAGTGAGCAACCTCAACAGTCGGAAACCCTTAACCTCCCAAAATCACATGAACGAGATCTGGTTCACGAAGGTCGATCTGCCCTACGGCTGGCTTGGGAACATGGCTCCTTATCCGGTGCTGCATGACGGGTGCCTTTGGCTCACCACCGAGGCCCTGTTCTGGGGGGCGAAGCGCACCCCGAAGGGCGTGGTGGGCACCAACACCATGGGCATGTTGTGGATGGAATTGAGAGAGGAGCTCCGGAACGGCACGGCCTCATAGGCTGCGGGATCGGTCTGGTGCCGGGGCGCTGATGCTCCGCCACCGCTGTCCTGCGTGCATGTACCGAAGTCCTCAACCGCATATCCATTCCAGCATGAACGGAGCCATCCGGACGAACAGCAACACCAACACCAAGACCACCGCGCGCAAGTCCATCTGGCGCCCGGAACACCGCGGCCTCCTCGTGAAGGCGCTGCGCACTTACAGCACCGGACGTGGCCTGCCGCCGGCGCTGCCCCAGCCCCATGCCGACCGGCTCGAACGCACCCTGGGCGCGCTGCGCGCCAACGCCCGTGTGCAATACGGCCGCTTCCTGCACGATCTCGCCCGCTTGCTCGAGGACCCGCGCATAGTATGCCCGGAGGTATTCGTTGAGCGCGAGGCACTGCTGCAGTTGCATACCTGCTGGGCCACCAACCCAGCCCACCTCAACGCTTTCCACCAACTGGCGCAGGAACTTCCCCATCCCATTCGCATCCCGGCATTCTGGGCCGGCCTGTTGCAGCAACGCGATGCTGCGAACACCTATCGCGCGCGCCTGGCCGCGTTGCGTGTGCTACCGGATGCCGATGCGTTCCTCTGTGCTGTGCGACGTTGCTGCACCGATGTCGTTTACCAGGCATTCCTCGTGGATGGCTATTGGCATACGCTGCACCGTATCTGGCAGCAAATGCCGGAGCTCTTCGCGTGTCCGGAGCGTACCGTGCAAAAGGCCCACCTGTCGGTCGGCAAGCTGACCTGGGTCGGCATCTTGGAGAACATCTCGGGCGTTGGGCCACTACCTCCACCGATCCTCCAGCGCCATCACAGCCTGAACGACCAGGAGCTCGGCTGGTTCTGCCACCTGCTCAAGGGGGGGAGCATCGCCACGTTGCCCGGCCTGCACTTCGCCGTAAGCCTTGAGGCGGCGGACCGGTTCACTGCGGATGATGGAACGACCCGCTATTGCGAGCAGCCGCGCGTGGTCACGCACCTCTTCGCGGCTGTGCTCGCCACGAACGGTGTACCGGAAGATGTCGTGCGCCTTGGCGCACGCTTCATCCATGGTCTGACCACATGCACCGCACCCCATTGGATCGCGTGCTGCCAGGTGCTCGGCCGCATGGGAGCTGCCGAACTGACGCCTTGGTTGATGGAGCAGCCTTGGTCGTTGCGCAGCATGCGCGACTTCCTGTGCGCCCTCGAGCGTTGGTGCTCGTCCGAGGTCTTCCTGGGGGTTTTCCGCGAGGGTCAGCACCGCTGGCTGTACGAGGTATGGAAACAGGCACCGGAGCTCTTCGCTGCACCGGAGGGTGGGCCCATCGTGGAAGGCCCGCACGGCAGCACGTATGCCATCATCGAGGCCATCATGGGCCGGCATATCCTGCCCGAGGCCTTCCTGTTCGCGCTGCGCGCCCGACTGGGCAAGCCGGGATCGGACAACAAGCCGATCGTGGTGCGAGAAGGACCCTTGAGCGCGATGGAGACCACCTGGATGGTGCACATGCTAAAGGGTGGCGGCATCAAGAGCGCTCCCGGGCTGCCGTTCCAGCTGACCAAGGGCGCGGCGCACCTGTTCAACGTGCAACCGCTCCAGCTTCCGGATGAGCGATTTGTCCATGCTCACCGCATCGTGTGGCGTCACCTGGCCATGACCGAACTCATCGCCTGTGGTGGCCATCGCCTGCTCGCCGAGTTCGCCGCCGAGCTGGTGAGCGAGGAGCAATGCGGCCGCTGGGTGCCGGTGCTCCGCGAGCTCATCCGCATGGGATACCAATGGCGTGAGATCCGCAACCTGCTCGATTACCTCCGTGCACCGGAGTGCACCATCGGGGTGCCCGAACTGCGCCGCATGACCGCCCGTTCACTCAACCGGCGCATGGAGGACTGGCACCATGAGCTTGCACGGCGGAAGGTGGGCATGCCCAAGGATCCTTTTCCCGACAGTGGCATTCCCACCTATTGCACGGAGGTGAACGGACGCGGATACAGCATCCAACAGGTGAAGGACGCGCACGAGCTGTTCGTGGAAGGGAAGCAGATGCACCATTGCGTGGCCAGTTATGTCGAGGATTGCATCTCAGGAGAGGCCGCCATCTTCTCCTTGCGTCGCTGCGAAGCCCAGAGCGATGTGCGCCTGGTCACCATCCAGGTGTCAGACGGCGCTGTGATGCAGGCGAAGGGACCCTGCAACCGTGAGCCGAACGAGATCGAGACGATGATCATCAAGGACTGGGTGGCGGCCAACAGCACGCAGATCCCCTCGGGCATTCGCTATTTCTGAACAACACCATCCATCATGCGATAAACCCGACCACGCGCCATGGAGACATCACGCGATCGTTCCATTCCGTCGGATGCGTACAGCACGCGCCAGGCCCTTGCCGAGCGTTCGCGCCATGCAGAGCTCATTGCCAGCTACCTGCTGCAGCAGCAGGTGGCGGAGGCGTTGCGTGCCGGCGATGCAAGCTCCATGTGCGCGCAGCACGTGCATGCCTTGCTGTGCACATATCCGTTCCTGGTGCGTCGAAGACGTCCCGTGGAAGCCTTGCATGCCGATGAGCGCCTCATCATATTCCCACACACAGTGCGCGCTGGACGCTGGCTGCTGGAGCGCTACCGGGGCACAGCGAAGACCGCTGAGGCAGCCTTCCAGCGAGATCTGTTGGCCCAGCTGCCACTGGTGCTCAATGCGCCGGCGGAGGTGATGCTGCAACGGCTGCTTGACCTGGCGGTGCCGGACGCCGCGGCGGTGGCCCATGTGCTGGAGCATGGCTATGCCGCCACCGTGATGACGGCCGAGGAGCGCGGCGTGCTGGAAGGTGACACGCGCCGCAACCATCCGCTGGAGGGCGAATGGGTGCCCGGTCGCGGCATGGCCAGTTGCGGTGATGCACGTACGCGCCTGCTCTGCATCGGGGCACGCCTGCTGGAACGCAAGGAGGAGCACGGAATTGCCTTCGCGCTGTTGACCACGCGCCTGCGGAGTTGAGCGCATCGACAGCCCACATATACGATGAACCATGTACCAACGCTCACCGCCGTGCCGTCAGGTGCAGGCAGGCGCCCTCCCGGATCACCAGCAGGCGGCGCTCCTTGCGCATGGCCTTCAACACGTCCTCAAAATGCTTCAATGCCCTTTTACAATCACCCGTGGTCTCCAATGCGCGCACATCGATGCTGGCGCCGTAGCTGTGGGAGGATCGTCCACGAGTGGCGCTGGGGTTCACCCCGGCGAGCTGCTTCTGCTGTGCGGTGGTCCGGTAGAGCGACGAGACCACCAGGCGCGCATCGGCCTCCGGCGTGCCGCGCACCGCCTCGGCGAAACGACGCTCCAGGTCATGGAAGACCCCCGCAGCGCCCGGATGCAACAGGTCGTGGCTGTGGGTAAGGGTGGCGATGCGCCGCGATGGCGAGTTGCCGAAGGGGACCAGTACGCTGTCCCGCACGGCGGCCTCCAGTCCACGCTCTGTCGCAAGACGTGCATTCGGCCATGCCTTGGCGGCGTGCACATGTCGGGGGTAGTGGTCGTGCCCGGCGTTGATGCTCTTCCTGGTGCATGCACAACGGGTGCGCATCGGCAACCTCTCGCGCAACTCAAAGGCAGCCTCTGTCCAAGGTATCCATCCATGGGCCAGATACAGCAGGAGGCTCCCAAGTCCCAGCACCAACGAAACCAACAACAGCCGACGACGCTTCGGTGCTGGAGCTGGGGCGGAGTGGGCGGTGGGCATGGTCGGGCCTTTTACGGGTCGGTTCCGGATCAACGGACAAGAAATGACGCTATTGCGACAAGTGATGACGAAGTGAGCAATGGAATTTGCAGCGGGCTGCAATATCCGACTCAGGGCGCTGCGTTATTCTTCAAGAAACATCGGTCCGCGATACCCACTTACACCATGGAACGACCATCCCTCTTCATTCTCTGTGTTGGTCTGCTTTGCTGCAGCGCCTCAACGACCGAGGTCAAGGCCCAACGCTACATCATCAAGGTCCACACCATCCAGAAGTTCGAACATGCCTTGGGCGAGAGCATCAGCAGCGCCATCAGCAAGGGGTTGTTCGCGTACACAGGAGCATCCAGGACGGGAGCCACCTATACGGTCGACCTGGATCGCCGCCGGATGCGCATCGAAGAGCCTCGTCGGCCCATGCGTGAATGGCCCATCGTGCACATCTTCAGCATGGACGGGTTCTTCGTGGTGGAGGTGGGCACGAACACCGGGAACGCCATCTGCAAGTTCTACCGGGATGATGATGAACGGCCGTTGTTCACCATGGAGTACCATGATGGTGACCGCATGGCAGGCTTCTTCACCGGTAAGATACGCTGGAAACGCGAGGAGCAGCAGG